>SKTL01000320.1 GCA_007122555.1 Thermomicrobiaceae bacterium
CGATCGCGGCGTAGGCGGTGATCGATTGCCGGTACTCTTCAAAGCTCGTTCCAGCGGCTTCGAGTTGCGCGGTCAGTTCGGGGCTGACCAGACCACCGGTAACGCCGACGAGAATCGGCGTACCGACCGCGCCAAACGTGACCGGCGTGCTCTGGATCATCATCCCCAGAACAACGGCCGCCATGGCGGGGAATCCGATCGCCACCAGCAGCGGACCAACGATGGCGGCGGGCGTTCCGAATCCGGACGCTCCCTCGATAAACGACCCGAAAAGCCAGGCGATGATAATCACCTGCACCCGCCGGTCGTCACTGAGGGTCGAAAAGCTCTGCCGGATCGTCTGGATCGCGCCGGTATAGCGCAGCGTGTTGAGCAGCAGAATGGCGCCGAGAACGATGTAGAGGATGTCGAAGGTGACAAACAACCCCTGGATCGTGGAGGCAACGATCCGTGCGAAGGTGACATCCCAGAGCAGAAGCGCGATCGCTACCGTTACCAGGTAGACGAGCGGCATTGTCCGTCTTGCCGGCCAGCGCAGGCCGACGAGCAGCACCGCGGCAAGAAGGATCGGAGCGGCGGCAAGCATCGCCTGCAGACCCGAAGACACTGCGGTCTACTCCGGCGCGCTTGTCGTACGGGCAGGTAGAGCAATGGGAATCAGACAATCAGACATCACCAACCTCACGCTGAGTTAGATGGACGCCAGCGTACGTGAATCTGGCTCAGTGTACTGCAGTTGCCGGCAGCCCCAACATAGAAAGGACCTCCGAAGTGTGCAGGGATGCTGCTTCGGAGGTCGTCGTTCGCTGCAATTTTTCACGCCAGCGTTACTTCCAGCGCTGTGACATCGCTTCCATAATGTTGGGAACTCCTTCCGATACCTGTCACAAAAGGGTCATCGGCCGGCACGCCTGTCGCGCTGGCCACGAGGATCGAAAACGCTACCTCCCTTCCAGTCGTGCGGTTCGGGACCAGCGTTCCTGTTGTGACAGCCAGATGGAGTTGCGCTGTCAGCGGCCGGTTACGCCACGTGCTCCCCTGCTGGCATGGGCGTCCAGACTCGCCGGCAGGATCATCACATCCGCTGGTCGTGGGTTCCTCGAGGCGATAGACATTCGCCTTCGATGGAACTGCTGTCATGGTAATAGGGTGTGAACGATCGGCCTATCCCCTGCGAGTAGTGTTCGTACACGTCGCGCGTACCATGCGGGGCGGACCACAGTACCATCTCCGAAGCCGCATCCGCATCAAGGTCTGACCCGCAGTATGTCTCCGATACGCTCGCGCTCCGGGGCTCCAAGGTAGGTCGCGTAGTACCCGCGCACGCCGCGGCGCAGAAAGTCCAGCGTCTCGGTTACTGCCTTGTCCGGCTTCTGTGAAGGGGAGTATTGCAACGTGAATTTCGTGAACTCGACGCACGGCTCGGCGACCTGGACGTCGATGAGTTCGATCGTGCTTCCGTCGCTGTTCTCGATACAGAGTCGTTCCGGGAGATCGCCAAGCGCAAACGACTGGGTCGTGTCAATCAAAATGTTCTCGCCAGCCAGCCCGTTCAGTAGATGTTCGCCAACCCGCTCCCGCATAAGCTCGTAGTGGGTCACGAAGCCGATGGATATCCCGTTGACATTGCGATTCTTGCTCATCGGGTGATCCCGGTGATGGACATCGATGATCGGATTTCCGGCGTCATCACGGCCAACGACGCCCCCTGGATCCAGGTCCAGCGAGTTAACCTGCTGGATTGGACCGGGGTCGTAACAGCGGCCATCCTCGCTTGCCACCTTGAGCGAGGAGCGCTGGACCTGTAACTGGACAATCGTTCCGATCGGCATTGCTTCCCCTGTCAGAACTTGCAGTCATGCTGACACAGATAGTACATTGACGGTCCAGGCTCTTGCGATTTGCTGGAAACCGGCGACCCGTTCCGCGGGCTGCTGTGAACTATGAAGCGCTAATGTCATTTCGACTGCAGCGCGACGTCTGATCGGCCCGTTCCTCGAAAGCGAACACGTTCGTCGTCGCGCGGAACGGAGAAATCTGAGGGCAAAAGGGGATCACCCGGCTGCGTTCTCAGATCTCTCCGCTGCGCACCACCGCACACGGGGTTTCGCGCTCAATCGCAGTCCCGGTCAGAGCGGTGGCGCTCCGGTCGAGATGACAGGAGAGGAGAGCGAAATGAAATTCACCCTGGGTATCGAAACCAACGCCCTTTACATCTACGCCAATGTTGGCGATATTGCCGAAACAATCGAAGTCGGACCGGATGTCTTTATGGACGTCGATGCAGACGGCAAAATCATCGGGATCGAATTTCTGGATCCAAACTACCTGATCCAGTTCCTCCGGGAACGGGGCGGCGAGCTCGACTTCGACAAGCCCTTCTCCCGCGAACAGGCGATCAATCAATCGTGAATCGATGAAACCCGCTCGCTTATCCGGATGGCGTCGCCCGGCAGATCCTCCAGCCGGACGCCTCTCACCGGTTCCGCGGCAAAACGCGCGGCGAGCTGCTCCACAACCCGATCCACCACATCCGTCAGATCAACTGAATGACCAAGCTCACGCTCGATCGACGTCGCGCCGGAACCCGGAATCCCGCACGGGATCATATGGTCAAAGTAGCTCAGGTCTGGATTCACATTCAGCGCGAACCCGTGGTAGGTCACCCGTCGGGAAACGGCGACCCCCACCGCGGCGATCTTGCGGCCATTCACCCAGACGCCGGGCTTGCCCTCCGCCGGGGCGCCGGGGATACCGTACGCCTCCAGCGTGCCAATGACGGTCGCTTCCAGATTGCCGACGAAGCGTCGCAGCCCCCGTTCGGCGCGGCCCAGATCCATGATCAGGTAGGCGACGAGCTGGCCGGGGCCGTGGAATGTGATATCCCCGCCCCGGTCGACCTCGTAACAGCGCGCCCCGATGCCCTCCAGGGTCGCTGAGTCGATCAGCAGATTCTTCCGGCTCCCGCGCCGCCCGATCGTGTACGTCGGCGGGTGTTCGGTCAGCAGGAGCGTATCCGGGATCGTCCCCTCACGTCTGGCGCGCGCCAGATCCTTTTGCAGATCCCATGATTCAAGGTAGTCGAGTTGTCCCGTCTCAATGACGGTGAGTTGATGGTTCATTCGAAAAGCGCCAGTTCGAAGTAAACGCCACGACTTCGCAGGCCTGGAAAAAGCTGTCACCCCTCTCCCAGAGATGGGAGAGGGGCCGCCGGGGGTGAGGGCGCTACGCCTCCAACCGGCCGGACTTCTGCTCGCGCATTCGCCGCAACTCGGCGACCTGATCGCCGGCGTGGTAAGACGACCGCACCATCGGACCGGACTCGACGTGCCCGAAGCCCATTTCCTCGCCGATCTGCTTGAACTCGCCGAATTCTTCCGGCTCGTAATAACGATGCAACGGGTAGTGGCGCCTCGAGGGCGGCAGATACTGCCCGAGCGTCAGGATGTCGACATCCCGCTCTCGCATCTCCTTCATCACCTCGAGAACCTCGTCCTTGCTCTCGCCGAGGCCGACCATCAGTCCGGACTTGGTGATCATGTCCGGGTCGCGCTTGCGGGCCTCTTCGAAGAAATCGAGGCTTCGCTGATAGTTGCTCCACGGCTGGACCGGCTTGAACAGGCGCGGCACGGTCTCGATATTATGATTAAGCACGTCCGGTCCGGCGTCCAGCACCGACTGCAGCGCATCCCAGTTGCCCATGAAATCGGGCGTAAGCACTTCCACGCCGCAGTCCGGCAGGCGATCGCGGATCTCCCGGATCGTCTCGGCGAAGATCCAGGCGCCGCCGTCCGGCAACTCGTCCCGGTTGACCGAGGTCACCACGGCGAACTTGAGGCCCATCTGCTCAACCGCGTGGGCGACCTTGGCGGGCTCGGTCTCGTCAACGGTATTCGGACGGCCCCAGGCGACACTGCAGAACCGGCAGGCTCGGCTGCATCGGTCCCCCAGGATCATGAACGTCGCCGTACGCTTGTTCCAGCACTCGTAAATGTTGGGGCAGCGAGCCTCTTCACAAACCGTATGCAACCCCCTGGACCG
>SKTL01000074.1 GCA_007122555.1 Thermomicrobiaceae bacterium
CCGAGCTAATCGATGCCGATCCCGACGTGGAATTCGCCGTCGCCAACTCGCTCTGGGCAAACGAGGGAACGCCCTTCGAGGACGACTACATTGCGGAGATGGAGGAGCGGCTCAACGCGACCATCGAGGAAATTGATCTCGGCAGCGAGGAAGCCGTCGACCGAATTGACGGGTGGGTCTCCGACAACACGAACGAGCTTATCGAGGAGATAGCGGAGGATCTGGGTGTGCCCGATCCCAACCTGGTTCTCATCCTCCTCAATGCGGTCTATTTCCTTGGAGACTGGACCGAACCGTTCGATCCGGACAACACGTCTGTGGGTGCGTTTACGACCTCAACCGGCGCCGAGGTCGAGGTCCCGCTGATGAGCAGGGACGATACTCATCTCCATACTCAAGGCGACGGCTTCCAGATGGTTCGGCTGCCGTACGGTGAGGAAGAGCGTTTTGCGATGGACGTTCTGCTCCCGGACGAGCAGTCCAATATTCACGATTTCCGGGAAAATCTCAACGTCGAGATGTGGCTCTCCGCGGCGAATGAACTCAAAGAAACGCGCGTCGACGTTACACTGCCGAGCTTCGAGCTGGAGTACAACACAGGCGGCAATCTTAACGACGTGCTGCACGACCTGGGGATGGGAATCGTCTACTCCGGCGAAGCCGACTTCACTCCGCTGTCGAGCGTCGCGCCTTTCCTCAGTACGGTCGTTCAGAAGACGTATATCCGGGTTGACGAGGAAGGAACCGAGGCTGCCGCAGTGACCGGCGGGGCGATGCTTGAATCAATGCCGCCTCAGTTCCGCGCTGATCGACCGTTCGTCTTCATGATCACCGATACCGAGACCGGCGCGATTCTGTTTCTCGGGCAGGTCACAGACCCTTCATGATGGGTGCGACGGTGAGCGTCACGGTTGCCGCTTGCGTTAGGATTTCACCGGACAAGGAAAGGAACGCGACCGTGGCGACAAAAGCGGAGATTATCGACGCGATTCAAGCAGGTATCAACCGGGTTGAGTCAACATTCGGACAACTGCCGGAATCGCAGCTCGACACCCGAATCCATGAGGAACCCGACGGGTGGACTGTCCGGCAGATTCTGGCCCACCTTGCGGGCAGGCAGGAAACGTGTGAGATGCTGATTCAGATCGCCCGGGACGGGTCGGGAACGCCGCCAGGAGGCTTCAATATTGATTCCTGGAACGCCCGGCTTGTAGCCGAACGAGAAGGAAAGTCCCGGAATGAACTCCTGCGCGAGTTCAGGAGCGCCCACGAAACGCTCATCGAGCGCGTCGAGGCATTGCGTGACGACCACCTCTCGCTCCCGGTCGTGTTTCCCAACCGCGACACGAACCTTGGCGATGTCCTGCTTGGCAGTGGAGGGATGCACTCGATTCAGCACGCCTCCGAGGTGGAAGATGCGCTTGGGATCAGGCAGGAATAACATACGCGAGGGCAGGTTCTGCCCTCGCGTATTGATTGCTCCTGATTCCGGGCTCGACTAGCCGCCGATCTGGCTCATTCCGCGACCCATGTTACGGTCGCCTTCCAGAAGACCATGTCCCCATGGTTTGCGCCAGACGCCGAATCGTATCTGCTCGATCAGATCGTCCTCATTGCCGCCCTGTCGAAGAATATCCCGAACGTCAACTTCGTCATTCCGCAGCAGGCAGAGTCGCAGCTTTCCGTCCGCCGTCAGGCGAATCCGGTTGCAGAACGCACAGAACGGCTCGCTGACAGGGCTGATGAAACCGACTTTGCCCTTCGCTCCGGGGAGCTGATAGAGGCGCGCCGGGTCGCCTGCAGGAGCCTCAAGCGGTTCGAGTTTCGCATCAAACTGATCTTCGATGAGGTCAATCGTCTCGGCAGTCGTCACCAGACCGGCATCGTGAACATCATCCACGCCATCGAGCGGCATCACCTCGATGAACCGCATCTGCCACGGGTTGTCCATCGTCAGGCCGGCCAGATCGCCCACTTCCTGATCGTTCTGACCGCGGACCACCACGGCGTTCATTTTGACCGGAGCGAGTCCAGCTTCTTCGGCCGCGTAGATGCCGTCCCAGACCTTTTCGATCTTGCCACCGCGAGTAATCTGCGTGAACTTCTCTCCGTCAAGCGTATCAATGCTGACGTTCACCCGCGTTAGACCGGCATCCTTGAGCGGCTGCGCCAGCCGCTTGAGGAGCAGCCCATTCGTGGTCATGGTGATGTCGTCGATGCCTGGGAGCGAGGCGATCTCTCGCACCAGATCAACGACATGCGGGCGAATGGTCGGTTCGCCGCCGGTCAGACGGATCTTATTGAATCCAATCTTCTCGGCAGCCTTGACGACCGCCAGAATCTCCTCGTCCGAGAGCAGTTCATCGCGAGGCGCGAACTTCGCTCCCATCGCCGGCATGCAATAGACGCAACGGAGATTGCAACGATCGGTCAGCGAGATCCGAAGGTAGGTCATCGGCCGACCGTAGGCGTCTCGGGTCAGCCGTTCGCCAGCCCTGGGAACCGCTCGTCCATCATCAAACGTCGGTACGATAGTTGGTTGAGCGACCAATGTGTTACCTTCCTGCGACCTGCGGCCCTGAACGATGTTTCGAGACCACCGATGGTCGCCGATTCGGGTAAGCGGACGAAATGCTTCTGAATAGTTACGATACTAGACCTCTCAGGCATTATCAACCGATTGGTTGATAAATGTTCAGGCAGCTACGAATTAGCCGCTAGCGACGCATCTTGATCACCTTGAACGCTTCGGCATACTCCATGCCGGCCTCAGCCCCACGCTCAGCCGTCCGCTCCTTGATCCGCTCTTCCAGATGCTCACCGTCGCCAACCTGACTCCTGTGCGCCTTGAGCGCATGGATCTTGGCGTCGACCGTGTCGGTGATGTCAATGTAAAGATCCGGCGCTTCCGGATTAGTGAGCCACAATTCCGCGGTCTTGTGAGGTTGCAATCCTTCCTCAGTCAGGTGGTGATGGTAATGCAGGGGATCGCGGGCAGTCGGATAGACCGCATCGACTGTTGACTGGCCGACTCCGCGGTGGTCCGAATGCAGCGCATACGGCCGAAACGGATCGTGTGTGATAACGACATCCGGACGGTGAATCCGCAGTTGACGGACGATGCGTTCCTTGAGCGCGAGATCCGGCATCACTTCACCGTCACCGATCTGGAAGAACTCGATGTGCGCCACGCCGAGTCGCTGGCACGATTCCCGCAGTTCCGCCTCGCGCATCGCCCCGAGCTCCTCGGAGGTTATGTCCATCCGATCGGTTCCCTTGTTACCGGACGTGACCTGAACGAGTGTCACGTGTTTACCTTCGCGTGCAAGCTTCGCGACGGTTCCTCCGGCCGAGAACTCCATATCATCCGGGTGGGCAACGATGACCATATAACGTTCGTATGATTCGCGTTCCTGTTCTTCCTGGCTCATACGTGTCTGTTCCAACTCCCCATAATACGTCTTCCGCATATCATGTGACTATCCCCCACCACGGCAACGACGTCAAATCACCCGCCGCAGCGTACGCTCGATTGGCCTGTGATGCCCAGGCGACGTACAATACCGCGTTCGGAGGAACGACGTGACGCCAGCTCGAAGCCGAAAACTGAGAATCCTGATGGTCGCGCCAACATCGTTCTTTGCCGACTATGGCTGCCACGTCCGCATCCTGGAAGAAACTCGCGCCCTTCAGTCCCGCGGGCACGAGGTCCTCATCTGCACCTACCACAACGGCAACGATGTTGAGGGTATTCCGACGCACCGAACGATCGACATTCCCTGGCGGAAACGCGTCGTCGTTGGTTCTTCAAAGCACAAGATTTACCTCGACGCGATGCTCAGTTTCGAGGTCCTGCGCGCGATTCGGCGATTCAAGCCGGATATTATCCATGCCCACCTGCACGAAGGCGCGCTCATCGGGGGAATCGCGGGAGCGATCACTCGCCGGCCGGTCGTCTTTGATTATCAGGGCAGCCTCACCGAGGAAATGCTCGATCACGGCTTCATGCGGCACGGCGGTAAACGAGAGTGGGTCATGAG
>SKTL01000271.1 GCA_007122555.1 Thermomicrobiaceae bacterium
GAATTGACCGCGGAACGCGCCGAGCTTTGTCGGGTGCGATTGGCGCGAAAAGAGTGGCCGGAGGACATTGCTGGCCGGTCGGTTCTCGATCACTACGCAACCGACGGGATCAAGTTCGAACTGGATCGGGATGCGTGGTTGCTTATCAGGCACGATGAGATTGATGAGGTGCTTCAGATCTGCGCCGAAGCGCCATCAAATGACGATGCGACGCAATTACTCCAGTCCGCTCGTCAGATGATGCTGGTTTAGGATCGGTTCGAGCTGACGCGGTCATGAGATCTCACGTGTGTGAAGCGGTGGAGCGCCGGCTGCCGTCTGGTTATACTGGGGCGGACTTGAATTCAGGTGAGGGGTGTTGCCCAGGTGATTGAACTGACGATGGCCGAGGTTGAAGACCAGATTCGCGGATGTAAGCTTTGTGATCTGAGCCGGACACGGACGAATGCGGTTCCCGGCGAGGGGAGTCGGTCTGCCGAGATCATGTTTATTGGCGAGGCGCCTGGATTCCATGAGGACCGAAACGGTGAACCGTTTGTCGGCGCCGCAGGAAAGTTCCTCAATGAGATGCTCGAGTCGATCGATCTTGACCGATCGAGCGTCTACATTACGAACGTGGTCAAGTGCCGACCGCCCGGGAATCGGGATCCGCTCCCGGATGAAATCGCCGCCTGCTCAACGTATATCGACCGTCAGATCGAATTGATCAATCCCAAGGTCGTTGTAACGCTTGGTCGATTCTCTATGTCTCGCTGGTTTCCGAAAGAGCGGATCTCGCGAATCCACGGCCGCCCGCAGCGATTTGGCGATATCACCGTTGTGCCAATGTATCACCCGGCCGCGGCGCTGCATCAGGGATCGCTGCGCGCCACCATTGAGGCCGACATGAAGAAGTTGCCCCAGATCGTCGCGCAAATGCAGGCGGAAGAAGATGAACGGGAAGACCCGGACTCGGAGCAGATGCGCCTCTTCTAGTTCAGTTCGGCAAGCGGATAATTATGTGTTAAGATGTGTCCGTACACTATGAATGTACGGAGGGAAAATGGCTGCTCGGGCAACTCATACGAAGCGATCGCCACGAAAAACATCCGGACAACCGAAGAACGAGACGCAGGGAGCCAGCATTACGTCGGCAAGCCGGCGCGTAGCGGGATGGTTCGCCAGTCTGGACACGCCGGACGGGGTTCGACGCGAAGTCGGCGCCGTGCTGGCGTTGACAGCGACTGCATTGGTCCTGGTTGCGTTGTATGTCCCCGGAAGCGGGTCGCTGCTTGATTTTCTCGGGACCGGACTGCGATCACTGTTCGGCGTTGGGGCGTTTCTCGTACCTCTCGCATTCCTCTGGCTGGCTGGAGAGGCGCTGTTTTCCTCGACCGAAGGCGCCAGGCGCCGGCGAGTCATCGGGTATTCGCTCGTCACGATTTCGGTAGTGTCGTTCCTGCATCTGATTGGCGCACAAGATGGCCAGCTCGCTGGAGGCCACTTGGGCAGCGGATTTGCCGAGATGGTCCGGCTGATCGTTGGCGAGATCGGCACGGGCATTGTCATGCTCAGTGTCGGGATCATCGGAATCTACTACCTGACAGGTGTGGATGCGATGAGCGTTATCCGCACCTGGCGGCACAACCGGGCGGTTGCCCAGCACGAATCACTTGCCGTGAAGACGACGGAGCCGATCGAGGCGAAGAGCCGCCCAGCCCGAAGGACGCAGGAACCTGCGGACTTGCAGGGCGACGAATCGGCATCGAAACCAGTTATCAACGTGCCCAAGACCGCAAAGGCGCGGCCTGCATCTGAAAAGAAACAGAGGACCGATGACAGCGAGAAGGTGGCGAAAGGGATGATCCCTGCCGGACCTCCGCCGCTGCCCGATGTTGAACGCCTGACTCTCTACGAGGGAGGCAGTCCCGACCCGTCGGAACTTGAGGACAAGGCCGGGCTTATCGAGGAGACGCTGAACAATTTCAAGGTCAGCGCATCAGTTCGGGAGGTCCACCCTGGTCCCGCGGTGACGCTCTTCACGCTCAAACCCGGACCGGGTGTAAAAGTCCGTCGGATTACCGAATTGCAGAACGATCTGGCGCTGGCGCTGGCTGCCCCGTCGATTCGCATTGAAGCTCCCGTGCCCGGAATGGCGCGCGTGGGTGTCGAGATCCCGAATCAGACGGTTCATACGGTTGGCCTGCGGGAAACGCTCGAATCGACGGATTTCCAGAAGGCGAAAGCGAAACTGCCTCTCGCCCTCGGCCGCGATGTCAACGGGAGCTATCGCGTCTCCGACCTGACGAAGATGCCGCATCTTCTGATTGCCGGGTCGACTGGTTCGGGGAAATCGGTCTGCATCAATGGCATCATCGCGACGTTCCTGGCGACGAACCGTCCAGAAGATCTGCAGATGGTCATGATCGACCCGAAAATGGTCGAACTCGTGGGTTTCAACGGCGTGCCGCATCTCAAGGGTCCCGTGGTAACCGAGATGGACAAGGTGGTCCCGGCGCTTCGGATGGTATTGCGCGAGATGGAAGATCGCTATCAGCGTTTCTCCGCCCTCGGAGTCCGGAATATCGATGGATACAACCTTAAGCGCGAGGAAGATCCATCTCTGGAGAAGATGCCGTATCTGGTGGTGATAATTGATGAGCTTGCCGATCTGATGATGACTGCGCCGGACGAGGTCGAAACGTTGCTGGTCCGGCTGGCGCAGATGGCGCGGGCGACCGGAATTCATCTGCTTATCGCCACGCAGCGGCCGTCGGTAGATGTGATCACCGGTCTGATCAAAGCGAACGTTCCATCCCGGATTGCGTTCGCCGTAACCTCGCAGACGGACAGTCGCGTCATTCTCGATCTCCCGGGCGCCGAGCGATTGCTCGGGAAGGGCGATATGCTCTACCTGCCTCCGGATGCGGCCAAACCGAACCGAATGCAGGGAGCGTTTATCGATGACAAAGACCTGCAATACATTGTCGAGCATTGGAAGTCGCTGTATCCGGACTACGAGTATGACCCCGAATGGGTGGATTTGCCCGCCGCCGATGAGAACGGTGACGGCAGTGGAGATGATGATCTGCTGGAAAAGGCGGACGCGATCGTCCGGCAGCAGGGAACGGCATCCGCCTCGATGCTACAGCGCCGATTGCGGATCGGATACAATCGCGCGTCGCGATTAATCGAACAGCTTGAAGCAAACGGGATTGTCGGCCCCGCAGACGGGCCGCGAGGCCGCAAGGTGTACATTGAGGATGGCGATGAGGACGTTGAGTAGGATGAATCGCCGTCAGGAATCAGCGTGTAGTTCGACCGATTCTTCAGAATGGGTTCCGTCATCCTGCGCCTGTGAATAGCACGGGCCGCAGTAGACCGGCCGACCCTGGCGCGGCACGAACGGCACGGTCGTGTGCGCCCCGCACTCGGCGCAGATCACCTGATGCTGAACCGGAGGTTTGACACCCATCTCGACCTTGCGAGCGGCGCGACATTCAGGACATCGAACCGGGATGTTCTGGAGCCCTTTCTCCCGGAAAAACGCCTGTTCACCAGCCGTCCAGATGAAGTCCCCCGAACAGTCTCGGCATTTCAGGGTCCTGTCGCTGTAACTGGACCTGTCTACCATATGTGTCCCGCCCCCTTCCGCAGGTATGCTCACCCCTCCGTGTTCGCGACCGGGTCGTCGCTCCCACGTCATTTGCTCCGCCCACCGCACGCGCGTACGGTTGCGCAACATTGCCGGCCAGAATTCCCTGAGACACTGAAGATTTTGGCTACCGTACCATACATTGAGTGTATTCGCAATCCGGATATGACGTCGAATGAGGTCGCAAATACAGAGTCTTGCGACAGCGACGCGCGTCAGTTGGGTAACAGCGCGACGTCACGGGAACGCAAGCGTAGCGCACCCCTGGGCCCAGTAAGCACATGTTGTGTGACTGCGACCGGCGCCATTAGTCAGTATGCATAGAGTGAAGATTTAACAGCGCGGCATCCGCAGCGGTTAATGGAGTAGGTGCAGCCCCGGGCTTTGCTATAATTTTCGTGTGGTTGGCAGTATACATGATCCGGGGGCGCGATGAAGACACCGATTACTGCGGAACCTGTCAACCGGCTTGTTAATGAGTTTTCGCGACTCCCGGGGATCGGTCCAAAATCCGCGGCGCGTCTGGCCTATTACATCCTGCGCGGCAGTGAGGACGAGGCCCGGTCGCTGGCCAACGCGATTATTGACGTCAAAGAGCGGATCGGTCTGTGTTCGACGTGCTTCAACATATCCGAGTCTGATCCGTGCCCGATCTGTTCAGATCCCGAGCGAGACCGAAGCGTGGTGTGCGTCGTTGAGGAGCCGCTTGACGTCATCGCGCTGGACCGGACCGGTGAATTCAACGGTATGTATCATGTTTTGCATGGCGCCATCTCGCCGGTTGACGGTGTCGGGCCGGATCAAATCAAGGTCCGCGAACTCATTGAGCGAGTGAAGAGCTCCGAACTGACCGAGGTGATTCTGGCGACCAACCCGAACATCGAGGGCGATGCGACCGCAATGTATATTGCCAGGCAACTGGCCCAGTACGGTGTATCTGTGACAAGGCCAGCGAGCGGATTGCCGGTTGGTGGTGATCTCGAATACGCCGACGAGGTAACGCTGGGACGAGCGCTGTCGGGACGGCGAGCGCTCTGATAGAGCCCGCCGCACGCCTTGAACGATATGTAGCGTTTTCGATGAACTAGCTAACGCGGGGCAATCGGGAGAGTGTGTGAGCGCATCTGACATTCAAGTACAGCCAATACGAATTCGAGATCTCGTCCGGCTACGGTCGATGCGGACTGATGCGCTCATGCCTGATCAATCGCATGGGCCGTTCGGAAATCGCATGGCTGATCCGTGGTCGGCGATGCCGGTGACCCGCCGGGCTCGCAAGTCATTCGTGGCCTATCTGGATGGACAGGTCGTCGGCCTTATAGATCTGGTGTCGGATCCAGCGAATCACCGTTGGGTCTTGTCGCGCGTCCTGACCTGCCGTCAGCTTCCCTCTGACGGGACAACCGCCGGCCGGGACGCAGTCTGGCGCGAGCTGATATTGCAAGCGATCCGCGCGGCGGGAGCTACCCGTGCGAAGCGGATTCACGCGGTGCTTGCGGAGGATTCTCTGGTCATCCCTGCGCTTGTTTCGACCGGGTTCACCGAGTACGCGCATGACACGGTTCTGCTGGCGCAGGAATTGCCTCATATCGTTCCGACGGGCATTGTGCGACGGCAGGAACCGAGCGATGTCTGGGCAATTCATCAGCTGTATCATCAGGTGACGCCAAGACCAGTTCAATATGCCGAAGCGTTAACCAGCAATTACTGGAGTCGGGTTGTCCCCGGGCAGTCCGCGGCTCGCAATTTCGTGGTCGAGGATGGCCTCGAGATCGTCGCGCACTGTCGGGTTACGCAGGGTTGCGACGGTCCGATGCTCCATCTCATGGCGCATCCGGACGCGCACGGGCTGGTCGTTCCGGTTTTACGTGACGTCTTACATGACCTCGGCCCGCTCGGGAAGCGAACGATGGCCGTGATCGTTCCCGACTATCTGCAGGAATATATTGATCCCATCGAGTCGCTCGGATTCGAGCCTGGAGGACGTCAATCGCGACTGGTCAAATACACGGTCGTCGCCCAACGAATGCAGTTTCGCGGAGTCGAGGAGCTTGCAAAGGATGTCCCGGAGCGGGTAGCCGCACGAACGCCGACGCTGACATATGTCCCATCAGGCGATTCAGACCAGTCCAGTCGTCAATCAAACCGCAGCCAGAAGCAGTATGGAATCAGTTAGGAGCACCGTGCATCCAGAGCATTTGACTGAACCGGTTATCGAGCAGGAAGTAACCGATAACCTTGAAGATCTGCTCGCCGTCCTTCCCCCCAAGATCGTTCCGGTGCTGGTTGATCTCAACGGACAGCAGGACCGGGGCGATTTGATCGAGATCGTGCTGGATCTCGGACGCCGTCCGGAAGCCCGATTCCACAGACATGAAATGTTTCTTTCAGAAGATGAGGTTACCCGGGAAGATCTCGCATTCGTCGCCGAGCGAATTGGCGAGTTTGGCGATGATAACCGGGCTGGCATTGAACGAACGCTTCACCGTATTTCGGCCATTCGCAGCCGAACGCGCGATATCGTCGGCATGACGTGTCGGATCGGTCGCGCTGTGTACGGCACGATCGGCATGTTGCGCGATCTGGTTGAGTCGGGCGAAAGCATTTTGCTGCTTGGACGTCCGGGTGTCGGCAAGACGACGATGCTTCGGGAGACGGCTCGAGTGCTGGCGGATGATCTTCGAAAGCGTGTCGTCGTTGTGGATACAAGCAACGAGATCGCGGGCGACGGGGATATTCCTCATCCTTCGATCGGCCGGGCGCGCCGGATGCAGGTCCCGACTCCGTCGATGCAGCACGCGGTTATGATCGAAGCGGTGGAGAACCACATGCCCGAGGTCATCGTGATCGACGAGATCGGCACCGAGCTGGAAGCGGCAGCGGCCCGGACGATTGCGGAACGCGGTGTTCAGCTCATTGGCACTGCGCACGGCAACACGCTCGAGAATCTGATGATGAATCCGACGCTGTCCGATCTGGTCGGCGGCATTCAATCCGTCACACTCAGTGATGAAGAGGCCAAGCGGCGCGGGACGCAGAAATCGATTCTCGAACGCAAGGCTCCACCCTCGTTTTCGGTGATGGTCGAGATTCAGGAGCGCGATCGATTCGCGGTGTATCAGGATGTTGCGGAATCGGTGGACTCGGTGCTTCGAGGTTCCGAGCCGGACGTTGAAGTCCGAGAGCGACGTCCGGATGGATCCGTTGAGGCGACCCGGGTGAAACCGAAGCGAACTCAGGATGAGCTGGAGCAGCAGAGCAACCGTAAGAGTAAACGCAGCAGACACCAGCACGCGCGCACCAGCGAAGAGCTGGATCGGGAAGCCGAGCGGAGAGCCCCGGCCCGGCAGAACAATCACGATACGGTACCGACCCCGCGGGCAATGTTTGGCTCTGACCGGGGGACCCGGGAGAAACCAGTTCGGATCTTCGCGTTTGGAGTCAGCCGAAATCGCCTGGAGCAGGCGATCAATCAACTCTCGGCCCCGGCATCGATCGTTCGCGATCTCGGGAGCGCCGACGCCGTTCTGACGCTGAAGAACTACTATCGTCAGCGCCCGAAACCGCTCCGCGAGGCAGAATCGCGGGGATTGCCTGTCTTTGTGCTTCGGAGCAACACCGTGACTCAGATGGCGAACCTGCTCGGTTCACTGTTCAGCGAGCAGTGGTCCGACGAAGAAACCGAAGCGCTGGAATCGTGGTCCGAGGATGACGAAGGCGGGAAGATCCCGGAGGATCAGATTGCCGCGGCGATGTTCGAGGCTGAAACTGCGATCCACGACGTGCTTCGAGGTTCCCGAAGCGTCGAACTGCGACCGCAGGCGTCCCGAATTCGTCGACTGCAGCATGAGCTCGCCGAGCGCTACAACGTAGAATCGCGCAGTCTCGGATCTGAGCCGTTCCGGCACGTTGAGGTCCTTCGACGAGGTGAGTTCGCGTGAGCCTGTTTGTCACGTTTGAGGGCCCGGACGGGGCTGGGAAATCGACTCAGACCGGACTGGTTGCGGAACGGTTGCGCAGCGCCGGTTACCCCGTGACGATCACCCGTGAGCCAGGCGGGACCCCCCTCGGGGAGCGCATTCGAACCGTGTTGCTGGAGCCCGGTGAGTGTGCTATCGTGCCGCGGGCCGAAGCGCTATTGATGACGGCGGCCCGCGCCCAGCACGTGGTCAAGGTGATCCAGCCGGCGCTCGAAAGCGGCGCAGTGGTTCTTTGTGACCGGTACATCGATTCAACGCTCGCCTACCAGGGGGCTGGGCGCGGGCTGCCGATTGACGAACTTCAGGAACTGCAACGGTTCGCGGTTTCCTCCTGTGTTCCCGATCTGACGTTCCTGCTCGACATGCCTGCCGAGGATGGGTTGCGCCGTCGCGAAGATTCGGGTTCTCCGCTCAACCGACTTGACCGGGATGGACTTGCGTTTCATCAACGGGTCCAGGAGTGGTATCGTCAGGCCGCGCCAGGTGATCCGGAGCGCTGGTTGGTTATCGACGCGCTGCGGTCGCCGGACGAGATCGCTGATGAGATCGCTGAAGAGATAATCCGCCGGCTCCGTAGACGAGGCGTCAGCGCTGGCGCGAACAGGAAGAGCGAATGAAACTCGTGTTTGCGGTCGTGCAGGGAAAAGACGCGGAGGGCCTGACGGACGCGCTCCGGGCGAGTGGATACCGCTTTACCCAGGTAAACAGCGCCGGTGGCTTCTTGCGTGAACATAACGTCACGGTGATGATTGGCGTTGATGATGCCGCGGTGCCGGATGTGCTTCGCGTCGTCAAGCAGAATTGCTATAGTCGGACACAATACGTTAATCCGTTGCTGCCAGTGATCGAACCGGGAGAGTTCTACGTCCCGAATCCGGTCGAGGTTCAGGTTGGCGGCGCGACGGTGTTTGTGCTCAATGTCCGGCATTACGAACGAATAGGGTAGCGCGCTCTTGCGACGAGCGCGCTGGCCGCTGGAGTCGTTCCTGACATGGAAGCGTTAATCGCGCGATCCGTACAGATTCTTATAGCCCTCGGGGGCGCCTACATTCTGACCCTCTGGTTCGCCATCGTTGTCTGGACCTTCCAGGATATTCAGGCGCGGAGCCGGAGCGTGGTTGCGCAGATCTTCTCAACGCTCGTGGTCATGATTTTCTCGATACCAGGGCTCCTGGTCTATATGATCCTGCGACCAAGGTACACGCTCGACGATGCGTTTCAGCGCTCGCTCGAGGAAGAGTACCTGATGCAGGACCTGGAAGAGCTTCCGCTTTGCCCGGGCTGTCAGCAGTACGTTGAAGATGACTGGGTCTTCTGTCCGAACTGTCGGACGGAGCTTCGCGACAACTGTATCGCCTGCGATCGGTTGATCGATCTGCGCTGGGAGATCTGCCCATTCTGCGGTACGGAACAGTATGAGGACGACGAAGACGCACTTCCGGCTCCAGTCATCCAGCCGGTAATGGGCCCGTCGCCGCAGTACCTGGGCCGTCCACAAATGACGCGGACCGAGGTGTTGCAGCTTCAATCTGATGAACAGCGCACCCGCCCGATCATTCCCGCGACTGTGCGCGTTGATTTGCGCAGCGGCGACGTCTTGACCGAACAGGTCCCCGAGTTGCCGGTTGTTTCGCCCATGCGGCCAAATGGCGGACAGGCGGAGCCGAGGCGGGTATCGCTTGACGGAAATGGCGGAACCGACGTTTCAGAGCAAGACAATGAAGATGAGTCGACTGAGGAGTCCGCTCGGCCAGCAGCCGAGGCTGAGGTCGAACCAGATGAAATCAAGATAACTGATGATGAGGCCGTGACGAGCTCACTGACGCCGGATACCGAGGATCTGGCTACTGATGGCTGGGACGCCCCCGAACAGGCGGCGAATGACGATGCTGAGGAAGGGCAAGAACTCACCCCGAAGTCCCGGCGCCGGAAACGGAAAACTCGGCGGTCAAGGAAGCAAAACAGCTCCCCGGCAGGTGATGGCGAGAGCGTAGACGACTGAGAGCCCGGGAACTTCCGCACCTCCCCCAAGCTGACGCACCCTGCCCCCTTCAAACTATGGAAGAAGCATGCGGAAAGCGGCCGACGCGCCGCGTCGGAAGAGCCGTGATCCAGGCATTCTCGACTCCTCACCAATCAAGTCCGAAAGTGCACTGTCAATGTTCGGGAAGCGAAACTCGTACCCTGCGTCGGTGAGACGCTTCGGGATTGCATATTGCCCGAGAAGCACCGTGTCAGCAACCTCGCCGAGCAACGTGCGCAACACGACTCCCGGAACCGGGAAGATTGACGGACGATTCATCACTCGCCCTATTGCCTCAGCGAACTGCTGATTGCTCACCGGCTCGGGAGCGCACAGATTCACCGGCCCCTCAACGTCCTCGTTCGCCATCAGGAAGCGAATCGCTTCGACCTCATCCTCCAGGTGAATCCAGGGGAGCCCCTGCGCGCCGGATCCGGTTCGTCCGCCCAGAAAAAGATGAAATGGCATTGCGATTGGCGGCAATGCGCCATCACCTATGTTCAGAACGGGGCCGGAACGGATGATCACGCGTCGCGCTCCCATTTCCTCGACAGGCGCCGTGGATTTTTCCCAATCGATGCACACAGACGCCAGAAAGTCATCGCCGGGAGGAGCGGACTCGTCCTGGAATCCGTCCTCACGGTGACCGTAGATTGCCACCCCGGAGGCCTGAATCACCTGCTTCGGCACATAACCGGATGATCGTATGCCGTCGATTACCGCATTGCCGGCGTTTACGCGACTCTCCAGAATCAACCGCTTCCGTGACTCGGTCCAGCGACCGCCGCTGAGGTTGGATCCGGCGAGGTTTATCAATATGTCAGTGTTCTCAAGTTCGTGATTCCAGCCGTCGCCAGTCCTGCTGTCCCACTGAACAACTCGCGCCTCGTCGGGAAGGGTGTCCGGCTTCCCGGAACTGCGCGAAAGAATGACGACCTCGTCGCCATCCCGCGCAAGTCGTTTGGTTAACTCAACGCCAATCAGTCCAGTTCCGCCGGTGATGATGACTTTCATCGGATCGTTTCCGTTCCCCTTCGTGAGACTTTGTTGATCGCTGCCTGGGACCTACGCAGGATCGGGGCCGGTGCGATCGGCGAGAATGGTTGGGGCTCAGCCACCGGCGCCTTGTCGATCGCTTCCCAGCGATGGGACCGCCTGCGGCCGGATCATGTAGTTGAACTTCGTCCGGAACGCCTGGTAGAAGTCTGTTCCTTCAACCATGACTAGCCGGAATTCGGCTGATGCGGAGCGAATCTGCACAATGTCGCCGCGCTCGAGCGCGCCATCCGGGGTTCCATCCAGCAAGAGATCACACGGACTATCGTTCACAATCACGAGTTCGATGGCGGCTTCCTCGGGAACGACGAGGTTGGTTCGGATCGGAGAGTGCGGACAGATGGGTACGACGGCAAATCCGCGAACACCGGCTCCCAGCGCAGGGCCGCCGGCCGCCATGCAGTAGGCGGTGCTGCCTTGAGGAGTTGCAATAATCATCCCGTCGCCCGGATAGGTGTTGACGAACTGCCGGTCGATATACACTTCAACATCGACCATTGACGACCCGCTTCGCAGTACGACATCGTTGACCGCCCAGCCAGAGAATCGGGTCTCGTTGTTCCGGAGCAGAGTCGCTGACAGGGTCGGTCCCGACTGGACGCGGTATTGTCCGGAAATCAGCAAGTCAAGCGCTCGTTTCCAGTCGTTACGCTCGATCATCGCCATGAAGCCGATCTTGCCGACATTGATGCCGAGAAGGGGCGTGTTCGGGTAGGAATGAGCCATTCGCATGATCAATCCGTCGCCGCCGAGCGCCACAATGACATCGACTGCATCCGGATTGGCCTGAAGTTCGTCCTCGTGAACAAGCTGACAGGGCTGGGCTTCGAGCCACTCGGCGACTTCGACTCCGAGTTCCTGGGCCTCACCCTTGCTTCTGGCGCTGACAAGGCCGATTCGAATGCTCATCTATTCTGGCTCAATTCCGGTGAATATCGTGCTGATCACTTGCGATCGCGAGTCAATGCGTCCGGATAATAGTATCGCAACGCGGTATCCTCGAAAATGGCCGCAGACGCTAATGAAACAGTTCGAGATTGCGGAGAATCATCGGGTGACTGGCAACGAGACGAATCGAAATGCATCGGGAACGCGCCGCTCGCGCCTGTATCGGTGCGAGGGCATTGTCATCCGTCGCCGGGACTTCGGTGAGGCGGACCGGCTGGTGACTCTGCTAACCGACGACTGCGGGAAGATCCGCGCACTGGCGAAAGGCTCCCGGCGGACGAAGAGTCGCCTCGGTGGCCACCTGGAGCCGTACGCGAGGACGAACGTTTTGATCGCGCGCGGGCGAAACCTGGACATCATCACGCAGGCGCAGGTTCGCGATCCGATGAGTCACTTGCGTACGTCGGAACGCTCCATACTTTACGCGGCGCACTGGGCGGAGCTGGCTGATCAACTAATGGTTGAGGCGCAGGAGAATCGATTCGCCTATGGCGCACTGGTCCGGGCTCTAACCTCGCTCGAGCACGACCGAACGCCAGGTCTGACCTCACGGATCTGCGAGTGGGAGTTTCTCTCGGCTGCTGGTTTTCAGCCGGAGTTGTTGGTCTGCACGGGATGTGGAGTGAAGATCGAGCCGGATGGAAATGGACTGGACGTTGAAGCCGGCGGGGTAGTCTGTCCCCGGTGTCACGGGCTGGAGCCGCGCTCCAGGGATGTTAGTAACGACGCGCTCCGCCTGATGCGCGCGATTGGCCGTGGTGACGGCGAGGTGCTGCATAGCCGGGAACTCAGCAGCCAGCTGATCGGTGAAGTCGAGGGAATCCTGATTCAGTATTTGCGCAGTGTCGTTGATCGCGAGTTACAGGCCTACAAGATCCTGAAATCACTGGAAGATACGCTCTATCCGTCCGCCTTCTAACGCGCGCGGGCGGTGCGATCGGGTTGACGCCTCCCGGACCCGGATTGTGGCGATTCTCGCTGAAACAGACGCCCAACGACGTTGAGCGCTGCTGCCGCTGTGCCGACAACTCGACGCAACCCGGATCGATGCTGCTTCTCCGGCTTGTCCGGAACTGAAGCAAGCGGGAGATCGCCCTCGTGCGAATCTGTTGTGCTCAAATCATCGAGTTTCGGCTCGATATGCTCGGTCGACTGCGGGATGAGCTCGTCCAGCTCGGATCCCTCAATTGTTTCAACCGCCATGAGCCGTTCGGCGATACGATCGAGGTCCTTGCGGCGCCGGCGCAGCAGCGAGAGCGCGAGTTCATGCGCGGCGGACACGATCGTCAGCGCTTCCTGCTCCGCGGCATACGTAGATTGCTGGGAGAGCGGTGGAGTGGAGCCGTTTCCAGCGGAAAGCAGTCCAAATCGCTTCCCCATTCCGTAGCGCTGCACCATTGAAGCAGCGATCCCTGTCGCTTGCTCGAGATCATTGGATGAACCAGTCGTCACCTCACCAAAGATGATCTCTTCGGCGGCCATTCCGGCGAGCAATCCGGCGAGGCGTTGTTCGAGCTGTGTCCGCGTCCACAGACCGCGATCTTCCTGCGGCGTAATCATGGTGAAGCCGCCGGCTTGCCCCCGGGCTACGATCGAGACTTTTCGAACCGTGTCGGCAAAGGGCAGGACATGGGTAACCAGGGCGTGGCCCGCCTCATGGAAGGCGACGACCCGTCGTTCGTGCTCGCTGAAACGGCGACCAGTGCGCGCCGGGCCGGCTATTGTGCGCTCGAGAGCTTCGGCCATGTTCGCCATGGTGATCGCTGGTTGCGAGTCGCGTCCCGCAAGAATGGCGGCTTCGTTTATGACGTTTGCGAGGTCAGCTCCCGTCAACCCGGCTGTCCTGGCGGCGATTTCGTCCAGGTTGACATCGCCGGCAATCGGCTTCCCGCGCGCATGAACGTTGAGAATCGATCGCCGTGCTTCACGGTCCGGGAGTTCGACATACACCTTGCGATCAAACCGGCCAGGACGCAGCAGCGCGTTGTCCAGCACGTCAGCCCGGTTGGTCGCGGCGATAACGACGACGTTGCTTCGCTCGTCGAAGCCGTCCATCTCCACCAGGATCTGATTCAGCGTCTGATCGTACTCGGAGCTGTTGTCAGACCGACCGCGACGGCGACCGATCGCGTCGATTTCATCGACAAAGATAATTGCCGGCTCCAGCTCGCGCGCCTTCTTGAAGAGCTCTCGGACGCGAGATGCGCCGACACCGACATAGAGCTCCACGAACTCGGCGCCGCTGACTGAGAAAAAGTTCGCATTCGCCTCGCCCGCTAGCGCCTTGGCCAGAAGGGTCTTGCCGGTTCCTGGTGGTCCGACGAGTAACAGTCCATGCGGAATATGCGCTCCAACGGTGCGGAAGCGCTCCGGCTCACGGAGAAAATCAACGATATCGGAGACTTCATGCTTGATCTCCGCGGAGCCGGC
>SKTL01000130.1 GCA_007122555.1 Thermomicrobiaceae bacterium
GCCGGCGGGTTCACCGAGGCGAAGAAAATCGCCGGAATGGCCGAGACGCACTACATCAAGCTCGCCACGCACAACCCGCTCGGTCCGGTTTCGTCCGCGGCTTGACTGCACTTCAACCGGGCGATGCCGCTGGTAGGGGTTCAGGAACAGCCGAAGAAACCGCAGGAGATCCTGCCGGAGATCGTCAACGTTCAGTTTGAATGGGAAGATGGTTACCTGCTGCCGCCAACCGTGCCGGGACTCGGAGTCGAGTTCGACCGTGAAGCCGCTCGCGCCAACCCGTTCCAGCCATTCGAGCGGCCGTTCCTGAGCCGTGACGATGGAAGTTTTACGAACTGGTAGAGAGCGCGTCCGAGGGGTCACAATCTGCGGGAAGAATTAGCCGAACGTCCCGGTTGGCAACAGCCGGGCCGAAAAACAGGCTGGCCCGCTCCTCATGTCCGGGGACAGACACGGAGCGAGCCGCGGGATTGGGAAGGGAATTGGGTGGAACGGTTCAGGTGGGGAAGCCCGAACCGCTTCTGACAGATAAGACGTATGAGGTCCTGTTTTGTTACATGAACTCTCAGATCCGTTCCGGAGCGTGTCAATGTACCGATTCGCCCAGCGTCGATGTAACCTGATTCAACCTGGGTGCATCTAATACTTGAGCCGTATCGCTTGCAGGCGATGCGCAAACCTCACAACGCAGGGAAGGAGCCAGTCGATTGACCGTGAAATCACTACTTGTCGCCGCGACGATCGTTGTCGGGTTCATCGCGCTCTATCGTTCCAACTGGGCCAGATCCGTATCGGACATTCCCGTTCACATGGTCCTGAGCATGACCTCGGAGTTTGAACGTGAAGGTCGAGACCCGGCGAAATCGAATTCCTGAGACTGAATCCGCCCTGATCGGCAAGGAGCGACTGTGGCCAGAAAGAACGTTGTCATTCTCGGAGGGGGAAGCGGCGGCGCCGTTGCCGCGAACCATCTCGGGGAATCAATCGGCAAAGATCATAACGTCATACTTATCGACAAGAAACCGCAGCACTACTACCAATCAAGCTATCTCTGGATGGTTCGCGGCTGGCGTGAACCTCAGGACATCTCGCGCGATCTCACCACGATCGAACGACGCAATGTCCGATTCATTAACGACACGATCACGAACATCGACACCGATAAGCGCACGGTAACCACCGGGCACGGGGAGCTCGCCTACGACTACCTGATATCCTCGCTCGGATTCCAGACACATCCGGAAATGATCCCCGGTGATCATCATCTGGCGCATCACACCTGGGAAATGGATGCGGCGATCCGTTTTCGCGATGCGCTGAAGAATTTCACCGCCGGCAGGCTGGTGATCGGGATCTCCTCACCACCCTATCGTTGTCCACCAGGACCATATGAGGCCGCGTGGCTGATTGAAGACGGACTGGTCGAACGCGGTATCCGGAACAACGTCACGATCGACTTCTTCACGTCAGAGCCGGGCCCGCTCGGCGGTTCTGGTCAACCAAGCGAGTTCATGCGCGAGCATCTTGACCGCCGCGGGATCAAACTGCACAACGATTTCGTTATCGACAGGGTAGACGGTGACGCCAGCACGCTCCGGGCTACCGATGGTCGGGAACTTCCGTTCGATCTCCTGTTCATTGTGCCGCCGCATCGCCCGTCGCAGGTGCTGATCGACTCCGGACTTGCGACAGAGGCCGGCGTTGACGTCGATGTCGATACGCTGGCGACAAAGTGGGAAAACGTGTACGCGATCGGCGACTCGGCCAACATGCCGGCATCGAAGGCCGGCGTCGTTGCCCATCAGGAAGCCGATGTCGTGGCGCACAATATCGCCCACGAGCTGACGGGACACGGTCAACCGACCAGGTTACGCCTGCACACGTTGTGACTGGTTGAGTACGGCGCCGGTCAGGCTGCCATGCTCCGCACACGCTACCCGAAGGGCTTTCCGCCATATGGTTCGGGCGTTGGTCGCATCTTCGGACCGAACATGCCCATCCACTGGGCCAAACTCGCGTTTGAAAAGTGGTGGCTGTGGCGCTGGTTCTAAGGGAATCCAGAGAATGAGCCAGCACGATAACGGGGCCGCGCTGTTTCGGCCCCGTTTCGTCTGTGACACGATCCCGCGAAATCAGCCGGAGTGAGTCAGACGAAATTATTGCGCACCGCGTGCACCGCCGCGCCGCCGCGAGAGTCGACATCCAGTTTCCGCAGGATGCTGGAGACGTGCCGCATGACGGTATGGTGACTGATGAACAGCTCCTCGCCGATCTCACGGTCTGATTTGCCTTCGACAAGAAGGCGGAGCACTTCAACCTCTCGGGGCGACAGTCCACTTTGCTGCCCTCGTTCCGACTGAGGCCCCAGCTCTTTACTCTGCTCGAGTTCGCCAATCAACCGCAGCAGCCGCACCATGCCGATCTCTCGGGCAGTCGCGTTCGCTTCGACGAGCATTTCTGCGGCGCGTTCCCGGTCCTCGGGATGTCCTCGTCGCAGCAGCATGTCCGCCCACCAGAGCCTGGTGTAGGCAGCAAATGGTCTATACCCCCAAGTCTCATTTCGTTCCAGGCCAACCGAATAATGACGCTCGGCATCGTCAAACTCTCCAATTGACGACGCCAGGAGCCCGAGGTAGGAGGAGACGCATCCTCCAGTGTGATCGTGAAATCCGTGACCAAAACCGAGGCCCGAATGTGGTTGCAAATGTTGGTAGATCTCTCGGGCCAGATCGGGGACCTCCGAATAGGCGCATACCTCAGCAACAAGCGCGAGCCAACGGGGCTTCCAGGGAACCGGCGGAATACCCAACAGTTCTCTCATGCCGGTACTCGTGAGGAGGGAACTGACTTCGTTCCGCGCTCCGATTTCAGACGCGTAAAGCAATCTCAGCGGAAAAATCAGCGTGTCGGGTCCATAAACGAAGCGAGCGATCTGTTCCTCCATTCCGGCGCGACTGTCGCGCTCGCGGTGGAGCATGAACAGCTGGTACATTGCGATCAGCGAATGCGGCCAGACCGCTTCCATGGACTCGAGGTGCGCTTCCGCGTCGCTCATTCGCCCGGTCTCGAGTGCTTCGCCGGCGCAACCAATCAGCTCATACCATTGGAACAACGGAATGCGTAGCGATTGGCTGATCTTCCCCAATTGATCCAGTAACTCGGATGCGGTTTCCCTGCCGTGACGTTCCCGCAGAAGGTTGAATCTGTCAATCAAGCCCCACGCGAGCATGATCTGGTCTCCGGCATTCCGGGCGTTCTCGATTTGTTCGTCCGTTATCGCGAGCTGCTCGTGTAGCCAGGATTCAACTGGTTCGCAGTAATACGTGGGACGCAGGTAGTGAACGAATGCGAGCGTCGATTGATCATCAATCCTGTGAGCAATCGCAAGCGCCTCCTCGGACCATTCCTGCGCGCGTCTGCGCCATTCCGATTGCGTATCGGCGACGCGGTCCGCCGCCGAATGCAGGAACGCATGTCGTCCCATCCAGGCGAGCATTCGGGCTCGAAGCTCACTGTCCGACGTCGACATGTTCATGAACGCATCGAACATCAACCGGTCTAACTCGTCCGATTCCTCCCCATGCGGGCGTGCGCCCCGATTCATCCCTGACATCCCGAGGAACGCAAGCGCGGCATCGTTGTAAAGACCGGCCTCTCGAGCCAGGGCGCCGGCCTTACGAAAGGTCGCACGCGTCACGGGATCGTTTCCAGCTCCTGGATGAACACCACGGCTTACGCCCGCTCGGCTCTGAGCAGTTCCGAGTTTCAGAGTCACCGAGACCAGTCTCTCCGGGGACTCGCTTTCGTGGCTCTCCATCAGTTCAACCGCACGCTCGTAGTGGCCCACCGCACTCTCCCAGGCCACCTGCTCCATCGCCTGATCGCCCGCCTTTACCGCATACGCGATCGCTTTCTCCAGATTCGCCCCGAACGGCGCCCGACGGAAATGCCTCGCCAGGTCCCCGTAGTGCGGCGCCAGGTTATTCGCATTCGCTTGTTCCAGTGTTTCACCGACGAGCCCGTGCAATCGATA
>SKTL01000118.1 GCA_007122555.1 Thermomicrobiaceae bacterium
CAGCGTGCTGCTGCTCGCATCCGCATGCAACGGAGTCAGCCCTCTCGCTGACGACGACCCGCCGCCCGATTCCGATGAAATCGGCGAAACGGACGAGGAACCAGAAGAGGGCGGCTCGCTCATTGTTTCGATTCCCGAAGAGCCGGACTCGCTCAACTTCAGCCTGACAACAAGCCCCAGCGCCCAGTGGATTCTAAGCACTGTTGACGCCCGGATGATTCGCATAAACGCCGAAAACGATTACGAACCCCGGCTTCTTCGAGAGGTTCCAACGCTGGAAAACGGCGGAATCTCGGAAGACGGGCTTTCCTATACCATCCGCTTCCTGCCGGATATCACCTGGTCCGATGGCGAACCGGTGGATGCCCGCGACTTCAAGTTCACTTGGGAGACACTTACGACGCCAGATTATCCAGCAGCAGTACTGCGCGGCTGGACCCTGATCGAAGACGTCACCGTAAGTAGTGACAATCTCTCGGCTGTCATTCGTCTCCGGAATCCGTCAGCAGAGTTTATCAACCGGGTCCTTGCCGGCGGAAGCGGCGAAGGCTCCGGATTCCTGCTTCCCCGCCATCGACTCGAAGACGTTCCGGCCGGCGAGATTGCGATGAACGAGTACGGCGCCGAGGAGCACGTCGGCGCCGGTCCGTTCCAGATCGTTGAATGGGAACCCGGCCAACACCTCACGGTCGAACGCAACGTCGAGTACTGGGGCGATCCGCCCCTGCTGGATCGCATTGTCTTCAGGTTTACTGATTCGCCGAGGGATGCGATTACCCAGGTGACCACGGGTGATGTCGATATGTCGGTCAATCTTCCGGAAACGGCCCTCCTCGATGCGATCGAGTCGGACGAGACCGAGGCGTTCGTTACCCCGCGCGGCGGAGCCGTCAAGACGTACGCATTCAACCTTCACAATCCGGACAATCTCAATCTGGAGCATCCGATCTTTCGCGACGCCGAAGTTAGACGGGCGATCACGATGGGGTTTGATCGCTGGAGCGTGATCGAGATGCTGCTGTTGAACCAGACCGAGGTCCCGGGAACCCTGCTTACCAACACGCTCTGGGAGCATGAAGGTCTTGAACCGGTTCCCTATGATCCAGAACGCGCCGCCGAATTGCTCGATGGGGCGGGTTGGGAGCTCGGCGATGACGGGATCCGATATCGGGCCGGCATGACGCTGAGCTTCACCGTGACAACCACGGCGGGCGATGACCCGGAAGCGGTTCTACGGCAGCGTGTGCAGGACGCGTTCATTGAAAATATGGCGGAGCTCGGCATTGAGGTGCAGGCCGTAAACTACGAACGCGAAGAGCTATACGGGATCGGCCATGAACCGGGAATTCTCGGTGAACGCGATTTTGATATCGTCGACATCCCGTGGAACGACCGCACAACGCTGGACATGTTCGTGGAGCGGGTCAGCGAGGCGTTTATTCCGTCACCGGAATTCCCCGAAGGCGCCAACCTGATGGGCTACGCCAACGAAGAAGTGAACCGGCTCCTTCGCGAGCAGGCGAACACGCTCGATCCGGAAGAGCGCGCAGAGCTCCTTCGTGAGGTACAGGAAGTCTTCATGGAGGATCATCCGGTGATTCTGATCTATAACCACATCGAAATAGACGTTGCCCGGAATTATGTCCACGGTATGGATCCGGGGCCTGTCTCCGGTCTCTGGTGGAACGTTGAGGAATGGTGGATCAGCCCGGACGAAGTCGTTATCAACTGATCGGGCGGCTGCATCAGCCGCGGACGGTCAGCGTCCGTGCGCCTGACGTGTCGATCGCCAGAATCTCCGTTGAACAGTCCAGTTCCTGCTGATGGGCGGCATCACGCATCGCGTTGGACACAGCGTCGGACGTCCTGGGATCAACCAGGGCGAGCAGTGTCGGACCGGAGCCGCTCAGGCTCGCCCCGAACGCTCCGGCGCTGACGGCGGCTCCCATGATCGAGTCCATATAGGAATACAAAGCCGCGCGATAGGGCTGGTGCCAGCGATCCTTCATCGCCTCGGTCAGCAATGCTGGGTCACCACTGGACAGAGCGTGCACCAGCAACGCACAGCGCGATGCGTTGTACACGGCGTCCGAGCGATCCATCCGTTCAGGAACGACTGCGCGGGCGTCTGTCGTGAACCCGATAGCATTCGGAATCAGCACAACCGCGCTTAGATCCATGTTGATCGGGATTCGAACAGTGAGGTGTCCTGACACGACCGGGACCGCGAGGACCGCCCCGCCATACAGCGCCGCGGCCAGGTTATCGGCGTGTCCCTCGATGTGGGACGCAAGCCGGAGCAACTCCTGCTCTCCAAGCGGACCACCCAGCAATCGGTTCCCGGCCAGCATTCCGGCCATCAACGCCGCAGCCGAGCTTCCCATCCCCCGGGCGACCGGAATGTCGCTTCGGCTCCGAACGCTCGCTTCTGGTAGCCGCTGACCGACGGACTCGGCGAGATAATCCATCGCGTAACGGACCATATCCCGCCCGTCGCTCAGTTCACCTTGCTGAGCATTGCTCGACTCTCCCGCTCCGGCCTCGACCGTTACCGTCATGTAGCGGGAAAGGGCAATGGCCATCGAATCGAAGCCCGGGCCGAGATTCGCGCTGGATGCCGGTACGACGACCTTAAAACTCATGAGTCAGTACGCTCCGCAGCGCCTCGAGGGTCGGATCGATAACGACCGGCTGTTTCGCCAGCGGACGTCGCTCTGATCCTGTCCCCAGGTGGTACTCCATTACCGATTCGGCATCTTTCATCAGATGGCCGGTGAGGATGCCGGCAACGCGATCTCCGGGCGAGATCACCCCGGTCCGCACCAGCTTATGCAATCCAGCGACAGTCGCGGCAGACGCCGGTTCGCAGCCGATCCCGGTCTGGTCAACCCTCGCTTTCGCGTCCAGGATCTCCTCGTCGGACACAGCCTCGACGACGCCATCGGTCAACTCGATTGCTCGTCGAGCCTTTGTGTAGCTCACCGGGTTACCGATCTGAATCGCCGTTGCCACGGTCCTGGCTTCCATCGGCTCAAAGCCCCGAAATGACGAGCGATACGCCTCATAGAACGGCGAGGCGCCCGCTGCCTGTATCACCGCCATCCGGGGGATTTTCGTCAGCATGCCCGACGACTTCAATTCAGCAAGCCCTTTGCCGATCGCGCTGGAGTTTCCGAGGTTGCCGCCCGGCAGGATCACCCAGTCGGGGCAACGCCACTGCAATTGATGGAGAAGCTCGAAAAGGATCGTCTTCTGGCCTTCAAGGCGATATGGATTGATCGAGTTAAGCAGGTAGATTCCGAGTTCCTGGCTTGCCTGCTGGACAAGCGTCATGGCGGCGTCAAAATCGCCTCTGACCTGAATGATCCTGGCTCCATAGGCAACGGTCTGACCGAGCTTTGCCGCGGAGATCTTTCCGTCTGGAACAAACACCACCGACGGGACGCCCGCCGCCGCCGCATACGATGCAACAGACGCTGACGTGTTCCCCGTTGAAGCGCAGGCAACCATCGTCGCCCCGGTTCGCATTGCGTGCGAAGTCGCGACGGTCATGCCGCGATCCTTAAACGAACCAGTCGGATTCTCGCCTTCATGCTTCAACCAGAGTTGATCGACGCCTGCCCAGGCGGCGATCTGCGGCGCGTCGTAGAGGTTCGTATTGCCTTCCGGCTTGCTGACAATGTGTTGCTGGTCGAATTCCGGCAAGAGCTCGCGATATCGCCAGACTCCGCTCGAGTCCGGCGTCGACCAGGAGTTCATCCGTCTATCGAAGACCTCGCTATTGACCGAATTCGTTGAGTTCAGCGCGACGTCGAGCAGATCGCCACAGTCGCAACGGGTGCGGTTTGCGTCGGCATCGTACTCCAGTGGGCAGGAAACACAGGTTAACTTCACGAGATCGCTCCAGTTGCGCCATCCACACGGGAAGACTCAGAAGCGGACACGAATCCTCCCCTTCCCGGTCACGTAGTATAGCAGCGTCATTGCTCACGCCCGGCATGACACAACC
>SKTL01000408.1 GCA_007122555.1 Thermomicrobiaceae bacterium
CGCTCCGAGACACCGGTATCCTGTTGCTCCACATCCCATCCGTCCGGATACTGCAGGACCAGACCGCCCAGATCGCTGGAGATCTGGTCCCATTCGGCGATCAACTCCGCTTCGTCGTTCGGGCGATCTGCGGGGAGCGCATCGACAACGTCGTCCAGGACGAACAACGTTTCGGAGCGCGGGCAGTCGGAATGTTCTGGGTCAAGGACATATCCCCGTAACGTAGCGCGCTCCGGAATCTCCACGAATCCGAGCGTGTAGGGCACAACGAGCCGGAGAACCGGGATATCGTCGGCCAGCCGCTCGTTCGGGATCACCGCCCCGGCAATCTCGATCTGAGCGTCGATCGGATCGTCGGTGAGCCAGTCCTGCTTCTCGGGGACGACCGGACAACCTTGCGGCGGCGTGCTGGGGGCGCCATGCGTGGACGGCGGCGCGGTGATCCAGGCGTCGATTTCAAACCGGTGTCCTCGCAGCGCTTCGCGATCCGGAGAGCCGATCAGCGCCACGAGTTCCTCAACGGATCGGACACTATCGAGATCCTGTCCGGCATGCTCATCAGCCGGATTCTGACCAGTAAGCTCGACATCGCCTGATTCGTCGTCTCCGCAGGCGGACAGAGCGACCAGCAAGAGCGTTAGAGCTCCGGTGAAGACGATCATTCGAAATGTCCGGGAACCATCGATCATGTCAGGAACGCCCCAGGATTCGAAAACCAGCCGCTTGCCGGTTTAGTATAGACGAGACAGCGCGCAACGTTGCCGGTGAGTCACATCCGGTGCGCGCGCAGCTGTCCGAGAGAACACCGTTTATCAGACAGAAGCAGGAGCACAAGTGATGACTGATCCCCGGGTGAAACGCATGGCTGAGGTTCTGGTTAACCATTCACTGGGCCTTCAGCCCGGCGATCTTGTTGTCATAAATAGTAGCACGCTGGCGGGTGATCTCGTCAGGGAGGTTTACCGGTCAGCCCTTGGAGTCGGCGCGTATCCAGTGGTTCAGACCCAGCTGCCCGGGCTCTCCGAGATCCTGTTGACCGAGGGCAGCGATGTGCAACTCGAGACCCTTTCTCCGGTCGAGTCAATGCTGAACGAGCGCGCCAACGCCGAACTGCGAATCATTGCCGAGGACAACACAAAGGCGCTGAGCGGCGTTCCCGCGGAACGGCTCAATCGATTCGCGGCTGCCAGAAAGTCACTCAGGCAGAACCGGATGCAACGCGCGGCGGAAGGCGATCTCCGCTGGTCCCTGACGCTGTTTCCGACGCAGGCCCACGCGCAGGACGCACAGATGTCGCTGTCTGACTATCGGGAATTCGTCTTCGAAGCGTGCTATCTGAACGATCCTGATCCAGTCGCCCGCTGGCGCGATCTCTCCGCGCGTCAGGCCCGTATGATCGAGTGGCTCAACCCGCGACGCAATGTTCACGTCTCCGCTCCGGGAACCGATCTGCGCCTGTCGATTGAATCCCGAACCTGGAACAACTCCGACGGAAAGCGCAATTTCCCGAGTGGAGAGGTCTTTACCGGCCCGATCGAGGATTCGGTCGAGGGGCATATCCGATTCACGTTTCCGGCAACGATTCAGGGACACGAGGTTGCCGGGGTCGAGCTCAGGTTCGAAGCCGGAAAGGTCATCGACGCCTCGGCCGAACGGAACGAGGAATTCTTCACCCGCATGCTCGACACCGATTCAGGCGCGCGCCGGGTCGGGGAGTTCGCCTTCGGGACAAACGAGGGAATCCAACAGTTCACTGGAAACACCCTGTATGACGAGAAGATCGGCGGGACGATCCATCTTGCGCTCGGCGCCGGCTATCCGGACACCGGATCGACCAACGTCAGCGCCATCCATCAGGACATGGTTTGCGATCTCAGGCAGGAAGGCGAGGTGCGCGTCGATGGGGACGTATTCCTGAAACACGGTCGCTATCTGACCGACTGAGTTCACGCACTTTGCAACTCCCGTCGCGTTAGTGTAGACTGCAGGCCAAACTAATGCGATAGGAGTTGCGTTTGTCGACGAGTGAACGTGTACCAGGTGAAGCGCGTCCGGGTGGAAGAACGGCGAGGAATCGCGATGCTGTCTGCCGGGCGACGCTGCTCGAACTCGCGAATCACGGGTACGCCGCACTCACAGTGGAGCGCGTCGCCGAGCGCGCCGGTGTCCACAAGACCACGGTCTACCGGCGGTGGGGCGGGGTAGACGGCTTGATTGTCGATGCGCTGCAGTTTGCCGTGGATGATGACTGGCAACCCTGGCTGGGCGGCGCTGTCGAGGATAACCTGCTGGAACTCGCCAGGGTCGCGCTGCGATCGTTCACCGACCCGGAGACCGGTCCGACGCATACCGCTGTTGTTGCCGCCGCGTTCCAATCTGACGAGGCGATCAACGCGGTGCATGACTTCTTTGCCGATCGATTCGGTCGATCATCCCGGATCATCACCGTCGCGACAGAACGCGGAGAACTTCCGGCGGGCACGGATCCGCTGTCAGTCATTCGGGCGGTTATGGCGCCGATCTATTTCCGGCTTTTCATCTCCCGGGAGTCCGTGTCCGATGACGATATCCAACAGGCCGTCCAGGCCGCGCTCGCTGCTGCACGCGCGGGCGTTTTCGTCATGGAATCGATCTCCGGGGAGTAGCAATGCACAGCGCAGCCGCCGATCGAATGCCAATCAAACCCCTGATACCCCTCTGTCTGGCGGCCTTCGCCGGCTTCCTCAATCTGTTCGGGATGAATCCGTTTTTCGTCGACATTGCCCAAGATACTGGATCGACCGTCTCCCTGGTTGGCTATAGCTCGACCGCAGCGCTTCTGATGACCGCACTGGCCGGGGCGATCATCGGACCGATCGCTCATCGCGTCGGAACGCGCAGAACCCTCGTTGTCGGGATCGTCATCGCCGCAGTTGGAGCAGCAGCCACCGCGCTGGCCATGACTTACGGGGGGCTGATTCTCGGTCGCCTGCTTGCCGGAGTGGGGGGCTCCGTTACCGGCGGGGTGACGATCGGCATGGCGGCGCTCATCTACGAAGGGCGGCAACGACAGCGGGCGCTGGCGCTTGTCACTTCGTCGATGGCGATGGCTGTTGTGGTGGGAATTTTTCTGATGACCACGATGGCCGAGCCCTGGGGGTGGCGCGGAGCGTTTCTGATTCTGGGCGCTGCGCTTCTGTTCACAGCGGCGCTGAACCAGTTCATGCTCGATCGTGACGAGCAGGCTGAAGAGAAGCCGGCCGCCAGCGGCTTTCGAACGCTGATCGACGCCTACCGGCCGATCGTTTCGCACAAGCCGCTGCAGCGATTGCTGGCGTCCTGCATGATGCCGCCCGCCGTGATCAACGGCGCCACGGCGTATGTTGGCGCTTTCATGTTGACGCAACACGACGTGTCGCTCCGGATGGTCGGTCTTATCTTCACCGCCATCGGCGCTACCTACGTGGTTGGCAACCTGCTGGCCGGAAATCTCCGGGGCTGGCAACCGCACGTCGTCTTCAGCGCCGGGGTGTTTCTGATGGGCCTGTTCTGGTTCGCCGGATACCTGGCGCCAGCGCCGCCGTTGCTGGTCGCGGTCCTGTTCAGCCTGGCGACGCTCGCCGGCGGCGTCTGCTGGGTCGTCCTGCTTTCAATGGTTGCCGATCGCACGCCGGCCAACGTCGGCACGGCGATGGTGCTGACGTCATCATTGCACAGCCTGGGCGCCGCGGGGGGAATTGCGCTCAGCGCCGGGCTCCTTGGCGTCAGCGGCTACTGGGCTATCGGCGCAGGCGTCTTCGCAGTTGCAATCATCGCCGCAGGACTCGGGTGGGTTGGACCGCCAGTCAAGCGGCCCGAAGAAGCCGGGCATCGCGTCGCTGCCCGTCAGCGCCTTGCTCGTCAGGAATAGCCAGCCTCAGGAATCAATGATCGCGAAGGGATCCTTCGACTCGTCACCGTCCTTGCAACGGTAAGACCGATAGAGAAAGATGATAAGCACCGCATGGATTCCGATCAGGAATCCAAC
>SKTL01000004.1 GCA_007122555.1 Thermomicrobiaceae bacterium
GCTCGGTTTCGGATTCCGCTGCGGATTCCTCGGGTTGCTTCATATGGAGATCGTTCAGGAGCGACTGGAGCGAGAGTATGATCTGGATCTGCTGGCCACGGCGCCGAGCGTGGAGTACGAAGTGCTCAAGAATGACGGAACCGTGCTGGCGATCGACAATCCGTCCGAGCTACCGAATCTCGGCGAAGTGGATGAAATCCGCGAACCGTGGACCGAAGTATCGATTCTCTCACCGAGCCAGTATATTGGCGCCCTCATGGAGCTTGTGACCAGCCGTCGTGGCGAACTCGTCAATATGGAGTATCTTGACGAGCATCGCGTTCATCTGACGTTCGGCGTTCCGCTTGGCGAGCTGATCGTCGATTTCTACGACCAGCTGAAGTCGAGAACGCAGGGGTACGCCAGTCTTGATTACCACGTAACGGGTTACAAGTCCTCGAACCTGGTCAAACTCGATCTGCTGGTGAACGGCCAACCCGTCGATGCGCTCTCGATGATTACGCATCGCGACGACGCCTACTACCGCGGCCGGGATCTGGTTCAGCGTTTGCGCGAGCTTATTCCGCGTCAGATGTTCGACGTGCCGATCCAGGCATCGATCGGCAGCAGAATCATCGCCCGCGAGACGGTGAAGGCGATGCGGAAGAACGTGCTGTCAAAGTGCTACGGCGGTGACGTGTCGCGGAAACGAAAACTGCTGGAACGCCAGAAAGAAGGCAAACAGCGGATGAAGATGGTCGGCAGCGTGGAAATTCCTCAGGAAGCGTTCCTCGCGGTGCTGAGCATGAATGGCGGTGCGTCGAAGGAGATGAGCAAAACGTGAGCCCTGACCCGTTACGGGTGACCGTTATCTCCGCGGAGCACATCGGTCATTTGCCGGATATCCCGATCGTTTCGCGCACCTTCATCCCACCAGCGCTTGCACACGTCTCGTACATACTCGATGAACTTCGTTCGGACACCGATTTCTGGACCAGCGCCTGGCGCCAGAACTTCATGGGCCAGCTCCAGAACACCGCCGTTGACAATAAAGTCGGATACGTCGTGCCCGGCCATCCGATGCTCGGTGACGCCACGATGGAGTTTCTTCTGGCCGAGGATCGCGACGGACGGATTGATCTGGAGCTCTACGACGAGCCGCTTCCGGTTATTCTCACTGAGGTTCTTTCCATTTCGTTCGGTTCTCCAGCCTTTGTCGATGCGTTGGCCCTTATTGAGATAGACCGGCACGCGCCCTTCAATGGAGGAATGTCGCCAGTCCACAGTTCACAGGCCGTGATCGTGACCAACGTCATTCCCGGTTCAATCGGAGCGGATCTCGAGAGGATTCTCGGCCGCCACTATCGTCCCGATACCGGGGTGCGACTGATCCCGATGGTCGGCGAGCCGGAACAGGCGGAGCTGGCGCTTGAGGAGCTCGGCAATGAGGTCTCAGGTTATCCTTCTTACCTCGTCGTACCTCCAGCAACCGGAGACTCGTTTCAACGGACACCGAACGATCTGCAACGTATCGTCGCCCGTCTGCGGGCGCCCGGTGGCTGCTCCTGGGATCGAGCGCAGTCCAATACATCGTTGAGTCGTAACCTCATCGAGGAATCCTACGAGTTGCTTGATGCGATCGAGTCTGGGAAGACCAGGGCGATTCGCGAGGAACTCGGAGATTTCCTGCTCCAGGCAGTAATGCATGCACAGATAACCGAAGACGCGGGCAGCTTTACGCTTGAAGACGTGATTGACACGCTGATCGAGAAGCTCGAGCGGCGACATCCTCATGTCTTCCAACACGCGACAGCCGACGACGCGGACGCAGTCCTTCAGACCTGGGACGATATCAAGAAATCCGAACGCGCCGCGAAACCATCCAGAGAAACACCGGGGCCGCTCGGAGATATCCCGAATTCCCTTCCCTCCCTGATGCGGGCGCAGAGCGTCATCAAACGCGCGAGCCGGACATCCTACACGGCTCAGCAGATCGAGCAGTTTAATGAATCGGCTCACCACGTGTTTCAAACTGAAGAGGAGCGGCGCATCGTCGCACAGATACTTCAGGCGGCGCATTCGGCGCAGGAACTGGGCGTCGATGCGGAGCACGCTGTCAGGACCTGGACGCTCGGTTTCGAACGGGCCGTCGCCGAGGCGTCGGACGAAGACTAATTGATGCGCGCGCTGGACATTTCGAAATCGATCACGAAGAATTGACCGTTCGTTATTTGCGGTACGCCCGAACCGGAAGGACAGACCATGCAGGAGACAACGCCCAGGGTGAAGCGCTCGTACACCACGTGCGGCGAGCTGAACGCGGGCAACATTGGCGAACATATCACCTTGAAAGGCTGGGTGAATCGACGCCGCGATCATGGTGGCCTGATCTTCCTTGATGTTCGCGACCGCTACGGCATCACGCAGGTCGTCGTGAACCCGGAGAATGCCCCCGAGGCGCATCAGATCGCCGAAGGCGTCCGGGGCGAATATGTTCTGGCGGTAACCGGCGAGGTCGGCAAGCGTCCCGAAGGGACCGAGAATCCGAACATGTCGACCGGCGAGATCGAGGTCGTGGTCGAGCGGATCGAGATTCTGAACCCGTCGAAGACTCCCCCGTTCTATGTCAATCAGGAGTCGGATGTTGACGAGTCATTGCGGCTGACCTATCGCTATCTTGATCTCAGACATCCCCGCCTGCAGCGGAATCTGCGGCTTCGCCACCAGGCGATCAAGATCATCCGGGACTACCTCGATGAGCGTGAATTCCTGGAGATCGAAACGCCGATTATGGTGAAGAGCACGCCGGAAGGCGCCCGGGATTATGTCGTGCCGAGCCGGCTCTATCCGGGCGAGGTCTATGCCCTGCCGCAGTCCCCGCAACAACTCAAACAACTCTTGATGGTCAGCGGCGTTGATCGCTACTACCAGATCGCGCGCTGTTTCCGGGATGAAGACCTTCGCGCCGACCGCCAGCCCGAGTTCACTCAACTCGACGTGGAGATGTCCTTCGTGGACCGCGAGGACGTGCTTGAACTCACCGAAGGACTTTTCGTCGAGATGTTCGGCAGGCTCGCAAGCAAGCAACTAAAGGACCAGACGTTCCCGAAACTGAGCTATCACGATTCCCTGCTCCGATACGGAACCGACAAGCCGGACATCCGGTTCGGTCTGGAAATCCAGGATGTCAGCGACATCGTGAAGGACAGCGAATTCGGCGTGTTTTCAAAGACGGTTGCGTCGGGCGGCGTTGTTCGAGGATTCGCAGTTCCTGGTAAGGGAGACATACCTCGTTCTCAGGTTGACGCACTGACCGAGGCCGCCCAGGGCTTTGGCGCAAAAGGACTGGTCTGGATCGGACTTGAAACGGTCGAACACGGGCTCGGCGCCCGGTCGCCGATTGCGAAATTCCTCAGCGACGACGAAGTTCAGCGACTTGCCGATGCGACGGGCGCCGGGGCAGGCGACCTGATGCTCTTTGTGGCTGATCAGGAGGCGCCGACCGCGGAAGCGCTTGGTCGTCTGCGGAACCACGTCGCGCATCAGTATGAACTGATTGATGAAAGTGTCCACGCGTTCTGCTGGATTCTTGATTTCCCCTTGTTCGAATGGGACGAAGACGCCCAGCGATGGGACGCGTCCCATCATCCATTTACGTCGCCAATGGATGAAGACGTTCCCTACCTCGATTCTGATCCGGGACGTGTGCGCGCCAAGGCGTATGACCTGGTTCTGGACGGGTTCGAGCTTGGAAGCGGGAGTATCCGGATTCACGATCGCGCCATTCAGAATCGGATGTTCGGATTGCTTGGCTACACCGATGAGCAGGTTGAAGAGCGGTTTCGCCATCTCCTGCGTGCGTTTGAGTACGGCGCCCCGCCGCACGGCGGGATCGCTCCGAGAATCGACCGGACGATCATGCTCCTGGCTGGCGAACAGAATATCCGGGAGGTAATTGCATTTCCGAAGAATCAGGGCGGTCAGGACCTGTTGATGGGGGCGCCGTCCCCTATTGACAAAAC
>SKTL01000482.1 GCA_007122555.1 Thermomicrobiaceae bacterium
CGATCGGGGACCCGGAAATGGGAGCAGGAACTTCGGCCGAGCGGAACGGCTGGCGGGCCAGAGTCTCGTTCCACTCCCGCCCGCGGGGATTACGGCATACATGCGCATCGGTGCTCCTTGGTGACGAACTCATCGTTCCTGGTGACCCTGGTCACGCTACTCTCGCGCATAGTACTGGCCACCAACGTCGCGAACCAGGCCCTTGAGCTGCATCTGCAGCAGCATGGCGCTGAGCTGACTGATGTTAATGCCTGTGTCAATAGCGATCTCGTCGATGTGCCTCGGTTCACCGTCAATAGTCTTCAGCACCTGCTGCTCGTCGCCGGTCGCATCGGGGAGCAACCGGCGATTCTCCATCGCCGCCTGCCGCCGCTCGAGATTCAGTTCCTGCAGGACATCGTCAACAGTCGCCGCCAGCGCGGCCCCGTCTCGCAATAGTTGCAGCGTTCCCTCACTTGCGGACGACAGCGCGGAGCCCGGAACCGCGAACACCGTCCGGCCCTGATCCGCCGCAAACGTTGACGTGATCAGCGCCCCGCTCTTCTTCGGCGCCTCAACGACCAGCACTCCCAGCGACAGCCCGCTGATGAGCCGGTTCCTGATCGGGAAATTCCGCGCCTCAGGTTTCGTTCCGATCGGGAACTCGGAGATGAGCGCTCCGTGCTCAATGATCTGTTCGCTCAGCTTCCGGTGCTCAGGAGGATACATTTGATCGATCCCGCAGCCGAGAACCGCCAGCGTTCTGCCGCCCGCATCGATTGCTTCGGCATGCGCGATACCGTCGATCCCGCGAGCCAGGCCGGAGACAATTGCCACTCCGGCGGCTGCCAGGCCGCTCGAAAGCCGTCGGGTCATCTCCTGCCCGTAACGGGTCACGCGGCGCGTTCCGACGATTCCGAGGGCGGTCTCGTCATCGGGCAGAATCTCTCCTTTAACGTAGATCACCGGCGGTGGGCTGGGTATCTCCCGAAGCAGGCGAGGATAGGCGTCATCCGCCAGCGTCAGAATCGTCGCGCCGGCCTGCTGCAGGCGTCCCCACTCGCGGTCGAGGGAGATTCTGGAACGATGTTCGATCAGCGCAGTAGCCGCTTTTTCGTTGATCCCGGCGTCACGAAATGCGTTGAGATCCGCATCCCAGGCGGCGTCCAGACCGCCAAACGCATCCATCAGCCGGGAAATCCGGGCTGCGCCGACATTCGGGATCAGATGAAAACCTAACCAGAAGGCTCGATCGTCCATGCCTGCCCTTCCCACCGTGCAGAGATGATATACCGAACCGAGCCGTGCTCCGTCAACTCCCGGCTCCCGTGCTAGAATGCCTCGTCCCCAGCGGACACCTGCCAGCACAAGAAAACTGGCGCCTACCGAAACCGGAAATCAGGAGGATGCAGTGACGGAGAATCGAGTAAAGCAGGCGCTCAAAGATGGTCAGACCGTTATCGGCTGTTTCGTGCAGTATCCGTCACCGGTAACCGTGGAGATCTGCGGCTACAGCGGCTTCGACTTCGTCATGATCGACTGCGAGCATGGGCCCATGGACACCGAATCCGCCTATCACATGATGCTCGCGGCCGAACGGTCGCGCGCCGTCCCGCTGGTCCGGGTTCCGATGAACCATCCACAGGTGATTCTTCGGCATCTTGATATCGGCGCCGCCGGAATTATGGTCCCGCAGATCAATAGCGCCGAAGAAGCGCAGGCGGTCGTGCAGGCCGTGAAGTATCATCCGGAAGGTCGCCGTGGTGTCGCGGGTACCCGGGCGCAAAGCTGGTCGATCACGCAGCCTCTGAGCGAGTATGTTTCGACCGCCAATCGGGACACGCTGGTTATGGTGCAGATCGAAAACATCAAAGCGGTCGAGGTCCTGTCCGAGATCATGCAGGTACCCGGTGTCGATGTTCTCTACGTCGGTCCCAACGATCTGGCGCAATCGATGGGGCATCCAGGGCGACCCGATCATCCCGAGGTGCAGGAAGTCATCAATCAGATTTGCGAGACAGCGAGGGACAGTCACCTGGCGCTGGGAACCGTAGCCAACGACGCCGAAACGATCAACCACGAGATCAGTCGCGGGTTTAGAATGGTCGGAGCAAACTCGGCATCGCTGCTTGCCGGGGCGTCGAAACACGTGTTGAATGGGATTCGCCGCTAGCCGGCCACCGCGGTTGTGGTCCAGCAAACGAAACCTCTCGGTACGGGCAGGAAGGAGTCACGGAACTCATGGATATAGACCTTATGACGTATGCGTTCTTTGAGGGCGCCATTGTTCCCCACGAAGACGCGAAGGTCAGCATCGCGACACATGCGCTGCAATACGGCACCGGCGCCTTCGGAGGCATTCGTGGATATCTGGACAAGAGCGGTTCGGCGATCAACATTTTCCGACTTCCCGATCACGTCGGACGGCTGCTTCAATCCGGCTTGATGCTGCGCTGCGACCTCCCCTACTCGCCCGATCAGGTGCAGCAGACGATCATCGATCTGGTCAAGAAGAACGCCCCGGATCGGAACGTGTACATTCGTCCACTGATTTACAAGGCGGGAATCGTCCTGTCTCCGAAACTGACTGGAATCCGGGATGATCTGGCGATCTACATGATCCCGCTCGATGATTATGTCGACATGAGCTCGCCGCTCAAACTGATGGTCTCCTCCTGGCAGCGTGTCGAAGACAACATTATCCCGAGCCGGGGAAAGATCACCGGAGCCTACATCAACTCGTCGTTCGCAAAGGATCAGGCGACTGAAGGCGGGTACGACGACGCGATCATGCTGAACCGCGAAGGGAAGGTATCCGAAGGCAGCGGAGCCAACCTGTTCGTCGTCCGCAACGGTACGCTGATCACGAGCCCGGTCACGGCCGATATCCTGGAAGGCATCACCCGACGCTCCCTGGTCGAGTTCGCACGGGATCAGGGCATTCCTGTCGAAGAGCGCGCCATTGACCGGAGCGAACTCTACGTCGCCGATGAGGTGTTCCTCTGCGGAACGGGCGTCCAGATTGCCGCCGTCGGGTCGATCGACGGGCGAAAGATCGGCGACGGACAACGAGGACCAATCACCGAGAAACTCCAGGACATCTACTTCTCCCTGGTTCGCGGCGAGGATTCGCCATACAGCCACTACGTCACCTCAATACCGATCGAGTAATGCTGTGCAGGCCGGAGGCGAAATGCGGTTCGATCCACAAACCGGGACAATTACCTGGCGGATCCATCTCGCCTCCCCTCCTGAAGCGGTCTTTCGAGCGATCGCAACCGATGCCGGACGGGCCAGCTTCTGGGCCGAAGCAGCCCCGGAGAATAACGGCGCTGTCACGTTCCAGTTTCCCAACGGGGTGACGTGGACTGGCCGCATCTTGAACCGGGTCGAACCGGTCGAGTTCGCCATCGACTACTTCGGCAGCCGCGCCGAGTTCCGCCTTCAGCCAGATGGCGACGGCGGGACCGACCTGACACTCATCGATCGAGGAGTCTCAGACACCGACCGGACCGAGACGATTGCCGGGTGGGTTTCGGTGCTAATGGCCCTCAAAGCCGCGGTCGATCACGAAATCGATCTCCGAAACCATGATCCCGCCCGCTCCTGGGACCAGGGCTACGCCGACAACTAACTCTCTCAGCACGCCGGCTTGCGTGGCGCAGAAATCAATGACTCGTATACTCTCGGGGAAGATGTGTGGGGAATCCAGAGCACCCAGAACAGGCTCAAGTGACTGTCATGAGGCCTTTTATCACGCGACAATTGCAATTCGCCCGGCGGAGTATCCCGCTGACGCTCGCGCTGGCGATTGCGTTCGCCATGACCGTGACAGCGTGCGACATCCCCGGATTCACCGATGATGACAAAGCTGAATCGGAGACAACACCGGTCGTAACCGACCCGGATTCTTCCGCCCAGCAACCTGACGAGGCCGATGACGACGATGCCGGAACCGGGGAAGAACCACAACATCTCCTGCCCGATGAGGCGTTCCAGATAGACAGTGGCGACCCGGATA
>SKTL01000219.1 GCA_007122555.1 Thermomicrobiaceae bacterium
ACATGCACCATCATCATGTCCTCGGCATTGATCATCATCTCGTCAGCCCCATCCGATGCCGGCGGTGAGTACCCCGCATCGTGCGCCATGTCTTCCATGATCGCGTCAGCTTCCCGCAGGGCGACAACTTCAACGTCGACCAGAGAAAGCCAGTAAAGCTGTGCTTCCAGGACGGCGCCGCCTTCACCGACGAATACATTGCCGCCGAGTGTCACGTCGAGGGCTGTCACGGGGAAGTGCTCCGGACGAAATTGCACTTCGATGAGGTTCTCGTGTTCGACGGTCTGCACCCCATAGTCGATCGTGTGGAGATCAAATCCGATCAGCTCGAGAAAACGGCGGGCGATCTCCACCGGGCCGGCGTCGGGATCCAGCAGGTCATCGACTGGTTGATCGAGTAATCCCCCCCGGAAGTGGAAAAATGCGGATGAAGGGTCCCAGCGCAGAACATCGTTTTCCTCGTCATCGATGACGCGATACGGCTCACCGTCGCCATTGCCCTCGACCAGCTCGCCATCGATCCCGAGCGTCGAGCGGAGTGTTGTCAGCATGGTTGCCCCGTCTGGCGGAGCATTGAGGTAATAGACCGAGGCGCTGCCCGGCATATCGACGTCATTCGCCATGTCCGAAACGCCGTTGAGCTCAACCTGCGGCTTGTGCCGGTCGGCAAACGGCAGGAACCCGATCAGCAGGGGCGGCAATACGACATGTTCGACATCAAAGGGAGGGAACGACGCCGTAAACCATTGCTCGCTGGGGGGGATGTTGTCGTCAACATCGAGCGGGAACTGGTTCCCGAGGATCCCGTCATCAGGGCCGAAGGAATCATCGGCGTCGACCGCTTGAAACGAAGTGATCTCTTCACTGCTGTCGCCGGAGTTGTCATCGAACGGATTGGTGGTGGCGAAGAAGGCGACAACAACGACGGCTACGCAGGCAGCCGCTGCCGCGCTGAGTCGCCAGGGCGATGCGGCCAGTCGCCGGCTCCAGCGTTCGTCAGCAAGATCGATCGGCTCCGCAACTGGTTCCAACACGTGGCCACGATGAATCGCTCCTTGCAGCAGCTCGTGTTTCAGGTTTTCCCGAAACGCAGGGTCTGGAATGTCCTCTGTCAACTCCTGGTCGAGGCGGGATGCCAAAGTTACCAGCTCCTGTGTTTCCTGGTCATCAGCAGGTGTATTGTCCCCGGCTCGGCGGCGCTCTAGCGCGTCGTCGAACTCGTCAGCTCGTGAATCAGGCTCCGGATACATTGCTTCTCTCTAACGTCGCGCGGAGATTGATCATGGCCCGATGGACAAGTTGTTTGATAGCGCCCTCGCTTCGCCCCAACTCTTCGCCGATCTCCCGATTCCGCAACCCGCGGGCGAATTTGAGAATCAGCGCCCGCTGCTGGTCTTCAGGAAGCGTCCGGATTGCCGCCAGCAACTCGTCGGCGTCGCTCCGGGCCCCGATGACATCGGCAGGGTCCTCGCCCTCGAACTCCTCGGAACTGGCGAACACCGAGACGTCTTCGACCGATACCTCGCGCGACCCGGTTCGTCCGCGACGGTAAATGATGTTCGACGCAATCCGATACAGCCAGGCGCCGAACGGAAGCCCGCGCCATTCATAAGACGGTAGCGCAGCCAGCGCCTGCTGGAAGGTCTGCGCCGTGACATCTTCGGCGTCGGCATGATTTCCGGTTCGCCGGTAGGCGAATCGATAGATCTGATCGACATACCGCTCATAGAGCGGACCAAACTCGGCAGGGTCGCGCTTTGCTGCCGCCACGAGTTCGGCTTCATCGGCGAGTTGCTGGTCGTCGGCGTGCTCATCACTCATACGTCTATTGTCACCCCTGCACGCCGTCCGGGGCAAACTTCACCGGATATTACTCTGTTAACTGGTCAATACAACGGGGACGCAAAGGGTTACGTCGCGACACCTCTGACAAGCGGAGAAGGGGAGTCCGCGCTGAGTCTGGCGAATGCTTCGACCCCTATTGGCGAGCCGTTACGCCGGTCAGGTCCGCGGGGAGGTGACCCCTCGACCGGATGTCTGATGATGACAGCCATCATTCCACCCCTCTTCCAAACCAGGAAGAGGGGTGGAGTTCGTCTCGTGTGTTCGTTGCTAGATGTGGATCGCGACGCCGTCGACGGCCAGAGCCGCTTCGCCCATGACCTCGGAAATCGTCGGGTGCGGATGCACGCTCAGTCCGATCTCCCACGGGGTCGCTTCCAGCAATGACGCGAGCGAGGCTTCGGCGATCAGCTCGGTGGCGTGTCCGCCGATCATGTGTACGCCGAGCAGGTCGTCGTTGTCGGCATCCGCGATCATCTTGATGAAGCCGTCCGCTTCCCCCTCGATAAGCGCCTTGCCGTTGGCCCGCAGCGGGAACTTGCCGACCTTGACGTTGTGACCGGCCTCTTTGGCGGCCTTCTCGGAGAGGCCAATGGAACCGATCTCCGGGTGGCAATAGGTGCAGAGGGGCACCTGCAGCAGGTCCATCGCCCGCGGGTTCTCCCCGGCGATCTGCTCAACAGCGATGACGCCCCAGTGCATGGCGGTGTGAGCAAGCTGCATCTTGCCATTGATGTCGCCGATCGCGTAGACGCCCTCGACGTTCGTGCGGCAGAACTCGTCGGTCTTGATGAAGCCGCCTTCGGTCTCGATACCGACGTCTTCCAGCCCGATGTTGTGAATGTTGCCTTCACGGCCGGTGGCGACCATCAGCATGTCGGCTTCGAGCGTTTCCTCTTCCTTGCCTTCGGGGGCGATGCGCATCTTGACCCCGGACTTGTTAACTTTAATGTCATCAGCTGTCGGGCGATAGTCCGGAATGATCCGGATACCATCCTTGGTGAAGGCGCGGGTGAGGTGCTCGGAAACCTCGTGGTCCTCGTTTGGAACAACCCGACCGACGAGCGTCACATCGCAGCCGAACTCGTGGTAGACGGACGCAAACTCGACTCCCGTCGCGCCGCCGCCGCGGATGATGACCTTCTTGGGAAGTTTCGTCTCCCACGTGGTGTGGTCGCTGTTGACGACGACCTTGCCGTCGAATTCGATCCCCTTGATTGCTCGCGGGCTGGAGCCAGTGTTGATCAGCACAGCTTTTGAGGCCTTGACTTCGTCCGTCCCGCCTGCAGTCAGGTCAACGTGGACGGTGCTCTTGTCTTTGAGCTTTCCGGTCCCCTCAATGACGTCGACCCCGTTCTTCTTCATCAGGAACTGGACGCCCTTGTAGTTCTGGTTGACGATCTTCTCGGAACGCTTGACGGCCTTTGAGTAGTCCGCCGTGACGTTCTCCGAGGTGATGCCGTACTCCTTGGCGTTCTTGACCAGCGTCAGGACAGCTGCGCTCTTGAGGAGCGCTTTCGTCGGAATACAGCCGCGATGCAGGCAGGTGCCGCCAATTTTGTCGTTTTCGACAATGGCGACCTTCATGCCCAGCTGAGAGGCGCGAATGGCGGCGACATAGCCGCCGGTTCCACCACCGAGCAGGACAATATCATACGGTTCGGACGGCATGATTAGGGCTCCCTTCTCCTGAATCACCTTCGTTCAACATGGTTCAACAAGTTACAGCTGCAGTAGCCAGCCCTGATTGCCCGTGTCTTGAGCTGGTCCCAAACGTGCTTAACGAGCGTTGTACGAGTTGTATTCGTTATTCCGCGCGCTTCGGCGCGGGATCGTCCCGATTCCCGAAAATTCGTCGATGCACGCGGCCAGATGCCCTGTAGAGTATAACAGCGAGACCGAATTCGCCGGTCGCGGATGTTCGGGAATAGCAGCCGCCATCTGACCGAGAAGCGCTTCGCAGATACGCGCCAGACGATACCGGGGCAGATGATATGCGTTAAACTTGAAAGCCGCACCCCGACGCGGGACGTATGACACGAGACATGTAACAGGGACTATGGATCAACACCAGCCGCCAACGCCCAGAGACTACAAACAGCCGTTCAACTGGTGGGGATATCGATCCACGCCGGAACGGCCGATGACGATCGT
>SKTL01000043.1 GCA_007122555.1 Thermomicrobiaceae bacterium
CGAGCGGAGCGCGACAGTGGATCGCCAATCTGGAGCGCACCGAGCGAGAGCGCACCGGCATTAAGAATCTCAAGGTTGGCTACAACAAGGTCTTCGGATACTACATCGAGGTCAGCCGGGCGAACACAGATCACGTTCCTGAAGATTACCAGCGGAAACAGACACTGGTCGGCGGCGAACGGTACATAACACCCGAGTTGAAAGAGTATGAGAACCGGGTTCTGAACGCAGACGAACAGATCACCGAGCTGGAGCAAAACGTTTTTCGACGACTCGTGGCGCAGGTCGTCGCCGGCGCAAGCCTGGTTCGTGATGCAGCGGACGCAATCGCCGATATCGACACGCTCGCGTCACTCGCCGAAGCCGCCGTGCGGAGAGGGTATGTCCGTCCGTCGCTCGATGACGGGAACCGGCTGGAGATCGCCGGCGGGCGGCATCCGGTTGTCGAAACAGCGGTCAGCAGCGGGAGTTTCGTGCCGAACGACACCCGGCTGGACACTGAGCAGGAGCAGATCGCGATTCTGACCGGTCCGAATATGGCGGGGAAATCGACGTACCTGCGGCAGACGGCGCTGATTGCCCTGATGGCGCAGATCGGTTCGTTCGTTCCGGCGGACGAGGCGCAGGTCGGGATTATCGATCGAATCTTCACCCGGATTGGCGCGCAGGACGATATTTCGTCGGGCCAGAGCACGTTCATGGTGGAGATGGTGGAGACCGCCTCGATCTTGCATCATGCGACCGAGCGGTCGCTGGTCGTGCTCGACGAAATCGGACGCGGGACCAGCACGTATGACGGTCTGGCCATCGCCCGTTCGGTCGTCGAGCATCTCCACAACAGCTCCCGGCTCGGGTGCAAGACGCTCTTCGCCACGCACTATCACGAATTGACCGAACTTGCGGATTTGCTCCCGCGGGTCGTGAACTACCGGGTTGATGTGCTGGAAGAGGGCGAGGATGTCGTGTTCCTGCATCGGGTCGTGCCCGGCGGCGCCGACCGAAGCTACGGGATCCATGTGGCCCGGCTGGCCGGGATGCCGCGTTCCGTTGTTCATCGGGCCGGTGAAATTCTGCAGGACCTGGAGCGGATCTCAGCCAATGGCTATGGCGATAGCCGCCGTGAAGCGATGCGCCAGGCGCCCGCGTCGCCAATGCAGATGACCTTTTTCGCGCCGGATAGCCCGGTCGTTGATGAGTTGAAGCAGCTCGATGTCGAATCACTCTCTCCGCTGGAAGCGCTGACCCGACTCTACGAGTTGCAACGGAAGGCGGGGGAGAGTCAGTGACCAAGGGTATTCTCCACGTACGCGCATTCGTTGGCGGGTGCTGCTTCGTTAGCTTCCAACCCGTCGCCTGAGATCCTGATCTCCTCTCCTGTTATCCCGAACGTTTTTCCGTCGCTTAGTGCAGGCTCCCGTGAGGGATCCTTGCCTGTGGCGCTGGCTGGTCCGAAACCGAAATTCCTCGCTGTCGCTCGGAATGACCAAGGAGGCCATATGTCGGCGCAGCGCTTCCTACCGCTGCGGTAGCCCCTATCGCGATGTTGTCAGCAGTCGTATACTGACCGCACGACGGGGACTCGCGAGTTAGCAAGGTTCTGGATGTGGTTTCAAAAGGTTCTTCAATAGCCGGGGATCGCTCCGGTTCCGTTTCTGATCAAGTCGAGGCGCTGGCTGCTGACGAGGCCGAAGAGGACGAGGACGAATACAACGCGAAGGGCACCTGGATCGCATCCGGCGCGCACTTCGCGCACGACCTTTATCCCTCCTACATCGGCGTTCTCATTCCCTATGTGCAATCGCAACTCGGCATCTCTCTGGCGCTAGCCAGTCTGATGGTGCCGGCTCAGCAAATGCCGAGCATTCTACAGCCGTTCATCGGCTATTTCGCCGATCGCACCAGCCGGAGGCTGTTCGTGGTGCTCACCCCGGGTATCGCCGCGCTGTCGCTTTCCATGATCGGGCTGGCTCCGCACCTCTCGGTCGTTATCATGCTGCTGCTCGTTTCCGGGCTGGCCTCGGCGGCGTTTCATGCGCCCGCGGTGGCGATGGTCGGGGAGTTCGGCGGGCCGAAGCTCGGTCGGGCAATGGCGATCTTCATGGCCGGCGGCGAGCTGGCCCGGACGATCGGGCCACTGGTCATCACCGCGGCGATCGCCTTGTTCACGTTCGAGGGCTCGTTTGTCGTATTAGTCTTTGGCGTGGCGGCGACGATTATCCTCTATTTCACACTGGATACGACGAAAGGTGACGCCCGGGCCAGAGCCGGGAACCAGGCGGCGATCAAACCGCTGGTCAAAGCGCGACTGCGTCCGCTTACCGGGCTCTTCGGGTATTCGATTATCAAGGCGATCGCGACAGTCCCGTTTCACTTTTTCCTGGTGGCGCTGCTGGTCAGCAAAGGCTACAGCGAGTGGTACGCCGGCTTCGCGCTTTCGATTCTGTTCGGCGCCGGCGTCATCGGCGGGTTTCTGGGAGGAAGCCTGTCCGACCGCATCGGCAGGAAGAAGACGCTCATCGGGGTGACGCTCGCCACGACTCCGCTCTTCTATCTCTACCTCTGGCTGGAGAATGGCTCCTGGTGGGTTCTCGGCGTGCTGATCATCGTCGGAATGATTACGATGTCGGTGCGGCCGGTGAATCTGGCCCAGGCGCAGGAGATCCTTCCGGAAGCCCGCGGCCCGGTCGCCGGAATGATGCTCGCGGTCGGATTCGTCAGCATGAGTCTGGGCTCGATCGCCTTCGGGTCGCTCGCGGACTGGATCGGCATCGAGACGGCGTTCTGGATCATCGGAGCGATGCCGATGATCGCCTTGCCGTTTATCGCGCTCCTGCCGCGGTATGGTGAGAGGCTGGCGCAGCCGGAGCAATAAGCGAGGATAGCCTTCACTCCCGAGGCCCCTTGGCGCGTTCAGGACAAGCGCTTTCCCGAATCGCGGAGAGCGGCGCCGGTTGCCTGCCGGGTCCCCTCTTCGGACTGTGCTACCCTGCGTGGCGAATGACTCAGCGCATTGCTCATGACGGCGCGCGCTTGTGCGTGCGCCTGGTAGCCGAGAGAGGTATTGTCTCATGCCCCAACTCCGCATCAGCAACGAAGAATACATTCGCCGCAGGGAGACGCTGTTCTCCCGGCTTGCGGACAGGACTGTCGAGGCCGTCGTATTGTTCGGGCCGAACAACGTCTCGTATCTGACCGCGTTCGGGTTCATCCCGACCGAGCGCCCGATGGCGGCGATCATCACGCCAAATACGGCGGCTGTCCTGGTTCCGCAACTGGAGAAGGAACACGCCGAAGAGTTCGCGCTGGTCGACCGGGTCGACATCTACCCCGAGTACCCGGATGTCCGGCATCCAATGGAGTTCATGAAGGACCTGCTGGTCGATCTCGGCCTGGAGAACGCCGTGATTGGCGTCGACTCCGAAGGCTACGGGCAACTCTATGGCTATCGCGGGCCTCGAATCCCCGATTTGCTCCCGAACGCGACGACCGTCAATATCCTCGACGACATTGAGTACATGCAGATGATCAATTCCGAGGAAGAGTTGACCCTGATCCGGGAGAGCTGTCGCTGGGGGAACCTGGCGCATACTTATCTGCAGGAGTACTGCGAGGTCGGGGTCAGCGAGGCCGAGATCTCGATGCGCGCTTCGTTCGAGGCGACTCGCGCGATGATTCGGACGCTGGGAACCGAGTACCGGCCGCTGGTGTTCGGCAACTCGACCGCGATGGCCGGCTTCCGCGGTCAGGTCGGCAAGGCCTCCGCGATGCCGCACTCGATGACATCCGGCGTGAAGCTGCGGGCCGGCGATGTGCTGGTGACCGGCGCCAGCGCAGCCGTCTGGGGCTATGGCAGCGAACTCGAGCGCACAATGATCATGGGCGAGCCAACCGAGGAACAGGCTCGACTGTTCAACTACATGCTGGAAGCGCAGACGCTGGCGTTGAACACGCTGAAGCCGGGTCGACC
>SKTL01000100.1 GCA_007122555.1 Thermomicrobiaceae bacterium
CGGTTCGATGCGGATCGAGCGCGTCACGCAGACCGTCACCCACGTAGTTGATGCTCAGCACCGTCAGGAAGATTGCCGAGCCCGGGAAGATCACCATCCACGGGTGAATGGCCATGTAGTCCCGCGCGTCAAACAGCATCCGGCCCCAGGTCGGGATATCCGGCGGGAATCCGAGACCCAGGAACGAGAGTGTCGATTCGGTGATGATCGCCTGCGCAACAGCCAGCGTCGCAGCCACGATAATCGGGCTCATGACGTTCGGCATAATATGCCGCAGCATGATCGATGATGTCTTTGCCCCGATGCAGTGCGCCGCCTCGACGTATTCCTTCTCCTTGATGGAAAGGAATGAGGCGCGAACCAGACGGGCGACAGGCATCCAGGCAAGCGTTCCGATCACCACCACGATAAGGATGAAGTTCCCTAACAGGCTTCCAAACGCGTCCCGCATCGTATCCCGGAAGAGATAGATGATCAGGAGCAAAAGCGGAAGCACCGGAAGAGAGATGAACAAGTCCGTCAACCGCATCAATGCGGAATCGGTGAACCCACCGAAGTAGCCGGAGATTGAACCGATTGTTGTCCCGATAGCAATGCCGACGAACATGGCGGCGAACCCAACCGCGATCGAGATTCGGCCGCCCCACATGATTCGTGCGAACACGTCATGACCCTCGTGGGTCGTTCCCATCGGATAGGTTAACGACGGATTTTCGTAGGCAATCGAGAAATCGATGCCTCGGACCTCACCCTGATACAGCCATGGACCGAAGATGACCATGAAGATGAAGACCGTGAGAACGATGGCGCCCGCCATCGCCAGCTTGTGGTGACGAAACTGTCGAAACGCGTCGCTCCAGAGCGATCGCGGCTTTTTCGCGCGTACAGTACCCAGATCCGCCAGTGTCTCAGCGCTGGTGCTACTGGCTTCTGACATCAGCTAACTCCTCCCTCACCAATAACGCCCAGCGGCTTACTCATACTTGATCCGCGGATCGAGCACCCCGTAGAGAACGTCCGCGATCAGGTTGAATATGACCACCAGAATCGAGAAGATGAAGGTGATCGCCATCACGACAGGTGTGTCATTATTCTGAATCGACGTGATCAGCAGCGCCCCGATTCCCGGGACACGGAAGATCTGCTCCGTCACCACTGCCCCGGTAAAGATGGTCGGCACGCCAAGGGCGATGATTGTCACCACCGGAATGAGCGCGTTCCGCAGCGCGTGTCGGAAAACAACAACGCGACTGCTGAGACCCTTTGCGCGAGCAGTTCGCACATAGTCCTGGTGGATCGTCTCAAGCATTGCCGCTCGCGTGTATCTGGTGAGAATCGCTGCCTGGAACAAGCCAAGCACTGAGATCGGCATGATGACCATCTTCACCCGTTCCCAGACGGCGACCAGTCCCTCACCATCGACAGTCGAGCGATAGACGGAGGGTAAGGTGGGTAATCCCCAATCCCCGAACTTGATGCTGAATATGAGAATAAACAGCAGTCCGGTAAAGAATGTCGGGATCGAGAACCCAATGAACGCGAAGGTCGTCGCGACATTGTCGAAGATCGAGTACTGCTTGACCGACGAAATCACCCCGACCGGAATCGCGATCAGGATCGCAACGACATACGCTGAACCCAGCACAAGAAGCGTCGTCGGTAAACGCTGGACTAGCAAGTCACTCACCGGTGAACGCGTCTGGAAGGAATATCCGAAGTCACCTTGCGCGAGGGACGTCGCCCAGCGCGCGTAACGAACCGGAACCGGATCGTCGAGACCCATACTCGCTCTCAACCGCTGCTGAACTTCCGGCGGAACTGCCGGATTCAGCGCCAGGTCTGAGAGCGGATCACCGGGAGCAAGCGCAAGAATCGTGAAGATGACGAGACTGATCGCGACCAGCGTCGGGATCGCAACCAGCAGTCGCCGCAAGATATATCTACTCATTGGGCCTGCTTCCCAGGTTCACCGGGCGTGCCCCAATGTGCACACCACACCACCACCAAAACCTCCTCCACGAACACCCCTGACCTTTGTCACCACTACGAACCGGAACGCCTCAGCGCTCCAACAGCGACACCCCACACACTGTGTAGCCGTCTTCGTGGTTCGTCGGTCAGGGTCAGCATCCTCGCGTTCCGGGGATAATACTGTATTGCCATCGGCCACGTCCACCTTGGCGTACGTGATCCAGCCGTTCCCGGCCCGGACAATCTCGTGATACCCAGAAGCCCGGTTTCAGGGTTCATCCCGCGATATCGGGCTACTCGCTCACCTTCGTGCGGCTCAATCGCGCCTGTTCGGTCGCCCGGTGATCGAGTTCCAGTGTTTCGGGATCCAGCACCACGCCGTAGCGATCACGCGCCTGCTCGAGGCTGACGAGTCCATCAATCACGTCATCAACAACCGCACTCGGGTCACGCTCGACTGGCGAATAGAATCCCCCTCCTCCGGGCAGTCCCAGCGAGATACGGGTATCAGCATCGAACTCGCGCATGCCCTTCGAATCGATAACCGCGCCATCACTCAATTCAATGTGCGCCAGTGCGCCTGGTTCACCGCCCGAATAGCCAGCCGCGGGATAGTGGGTGCGATCGAACAGGGAGGAGAACGTCCACGGCTGACCAGTCGTTACTCCTACCTCCATTGTCTGACCGAGCCCTCCTCGGAACGCGCCAGGACCGCCTGAATCGATCCGGTACTCGCGCTTGTAGATATGAATCGGCGCAAGCGACTCGATGACCTCCGCCGGCACACCCGAGATCCCACTGGGAAACGCCGTCGCGCTGATTCCATCCTTGGTCGGTCGGGCTCCCGTTCCGCCCGTAGAGAACCAGACATAGGTCCAGACCGCTCCGTCATCGTGACGACCAGAGAGTTGCATACTCCAGATGTTGGCCGCCCCTTCGGCAAGCACGCGTTCCGGAAGCGCTTCAGCCAGCGCTCCGAAGATTGCGCCCGGCAGGAAATGGCCCAGAATATGCCGCCCACATACCGGCGCGGGGTGCTGCGCATTCAGAATACATCCCTCAGGCGCGACCACCTTCACTGGCCGGAAACTGCCTTCATTGTTCGGCACCTCCGGTGCAAGCGCGCATTTCAGGGCATAGGTCGTATAGGCATGCGTGTAGTTGAGGACCACGTTGATCCCGTAAGCGCTGGCGTCGCTGCTTCCGTCCCAGTCAACGACCATCTCGTCGCCCTGCTTGCGAATCGTTACCCGAAGCTTGACAGGCGCTTCGTAGCCATCCGAATACACCTCGTTGGAGTACTCGCCGTCAGGCAATTCCGCGATCGCGTCCCGCATAGCCTTCTCGGATCGGCTGATGATCTCATCCGCCAGAGGATCAACCGAGTCCAGGTTGAATTCGTCCATGAACTGAAGCAGGTACTGGCCGCCAACATCATTGGCCACCACCTGGGCGTTGATGTCGCCAATGACCGGCTCCGGCGCTCGGGAGTTTGCGGCGATCAGTTTGAACAGTTCTGTGTTCGTCGAGCCTGCGTCGTAGAGCTTGGTAATCGGGACGAACAGACCTTCCTCGTACACCGACCGCGCATCAGTCCCCATACCCCGTCCGCCGATGTCCAGTGCGTGGCATGTATTGCCGAAGAACCCGACCAGGCGATCATCCTTGAACACCGGGGTGATGACAGTGAAGTCATGCAAATGGCCGGACGTCTTTTGCGGATCGTTCGTGATCATCACGTCACCCGGCCTCAGATCATCCGCCGGATACACCGCGAGAAAGTAATGAATGCAGGTAGCCATCGCGTTGATGTGTCCGGGCGTTCCGGTCACCGCCTGGGCGATCATGTTTCCGCGTGTATCGAACACGCCCGCGGAAAGATCGCCCGATTCCCGCACGATCGATGTGAACGACGTTCTCATCAGCGCGGCAGCCTGCTCGTTGACAACGGCGACAAGCCGGTTCCAGAGGATTTCCAGCGTAATCGGATC
>SKTL01000165.1 GCA_007122555.1 Thermomicrobiaceae bacterium
CCGCGCAGGGCGTCGAATACACGGGTTCGCATCTGCTCCATGCCCGTGTCGTCGCTCTCCTGAATGTAGGACGACCCCAGGTTGCTCGTCATGATGATCACCGTGTTGCGGAAATCGATTGTCCGGCCCTGGCTATCGGTCAGGCGGCCATCATCCAGCACCTGCAGCAGAACATTGAAGACCTCGTTGTGCGCCTTCTCGATCTCGTCAAACAGGACCACCGAGTACGGCCGTCGCCGCACCGCCTCGCTAAGCTGACCGCCTTCCTCATATCCGACGTATCCGGGAGGCGCCCCGATCAGCCGCGCCACGGTATGTCGTTCCTGATACTCCGACATGTCGATTCGCACCATCGACCGTTCATCATCGAACAGGAACTCCGCAAGCGATCGCGCCAGCTCGGTTTTTCCGACGCCAGTCGGACCCAGGAAAATGAAGCTTCCCAGCGGCCGGTTCGGATCCTGAAGCCCGGCTCGCGCTCGACGGATCGCATTGCTTACCGCGGTGACAGCCTCATCCTGGCCAACAACCCGCATGTGAAGATTCGATTCCATCCGGCTGAGCTTCTCGATTTCGCCTTCCATCAGCTTCGAGACCGGGATGCCGGTCCACCGGCCGACCACCTCGGCAATATCGTCAGCATCGACCTCTTCCTTGAGCAGCTTGCTGTGCTCCTGCACGTCGGCCAGACGCTGCTCTTCCTGCTGCAACTGTCGCTCATACTCGACAAGCTGGCCGTACTGAAGCTCGGACGCGCGGGCGTAGTCCGCCTCGCGCTGGGCGCGTTCAATCTCCCGCCGGGTCAGTTCGATCTGTTCCTTGAGCTCGCTGAGGCGGCTGATTGCCTGGCGCTCCTGCTCCCACTGCGAGTTGAGCGCGCTCTGCTGCTCGCGCAGGTTCGCAAGCTCTTCTTCGAGATCGTCCAGCCGTACTCTCGAGGCGTCATCGCGTTCCTTGCGAAGCGCCTCCCGTTCTATCTCGAGCTGCATGATCCGGCGCTGAAGCTCATCGAGCTCCGCCGGCATGCTGGTGATCTCCATGCGCAATCGGGAGGCGGCTTCGTCAACAAGGTCGATCGCCTTGTCCGGCAGGAACCGGTTCGTGATGTAGCGGTCCGAAAGAACCGCCGCTGACACGAGCGCCGAGTCGAGAATCCGCACACTGTGGTGCAGTTCGTACCGCTCGCGGAGACCGCGAAGGATGCTGATCGTATCCTCGACAGTCGGTTCGCCGATCATCACCGGCTGGAACCGCCGTTCGAGCGCAGCATCTTTCTCGATGTGCTTGCGGTACTCATCCAGCGTCGTCGCGCCGATCGCATGCAACTCGCCCCGGGCCAGCATCGGCTTGAGCATATTCGATGCATCCATCGCCCCTTCAGCGGCGCCGGCTCCGACCACGGTATGCAACTCGTCAATGAAGACGACGATCTCGCCCTCAGCGTCCTGAATCTCCTTCAGAACCGCCTTCAGCCGCTCTTCAAACTCGCCGCGGTACTTCGCTCCGGCAATCATCGCGCCAAAATCGAGCTGAATCAACTTCTTGTTCTGAAGCCCTTCCGGAACGTCGCCACGGACGATTCGCTGGGCGAGCCCTTCGGCAATGGCCGTCTTACCGACACCCGGTTCGCCGATCAGCACCGGGTTGTTCTTGGTTCGGCGAGACAGCACCTGGATCACCCGGCGGATCTCTTCGTCGCGTCCGATGACCGGGTCGATCTTTCCAGACCCGGCTTGCTCGGTAAGATCCCGTCCGTACTTTTCCAGCGCCTGGTAGGTGTCTTCCGGGTTCAGATCCGTCACCCGGTGCGATCCCCTGATCTGCCCCAGGGTCTCCAGAACGCGATCCCGGGTGATACCGCGACGCTGCAATGCTTTGACCGACCGGCTATCCGCCGCCGAATCGAGCGCAGCCAGGAGCAGATGCTCAGCGCTCACGTACTCGTCGCCGAACTGCTGCATCTCCTGCGTTGCGCGCTCCAGGACCTTTCGAAGATTACCGCTTACCGCGGTTTCCGAACTGTACTGGAGCTTCGGCGCAGCCATCACCGCCTCGTTGAGATCTCGAACGATCTCGTCCGGCCGAACTCCAAGTCGCTGCACGACCTGCGGCACAATGCCGTCAGTCTGCTCGGCCAATGCGTGGAGCAGGTGATCGACATCAACCTGGGAATGACGTTGACTCTCCGCCAATTGTTGCGCCTGAATCAGCGCTTCCTGCGCTTTCTGCGTAAACCGTTGTGTGCTCATTCAATCTCCTTCGTTCGTTCATTAGCGATAGAAAACCGATCCCCATGCGACTGGAGATCGGTCCACCCTGTTCTCGTTGGTTGCCCGGTCAACGTGTTCCCGACCGTTTCAGCGCCTGATGGAGTAGCCAAGGAGCCGAAGCGTATCCTCAACTTCATCGATCGTGTCCTTTAGCGGGGAATCGGCTTCCCCATCAAACGCGCTAAGCTGCTGGTGGACCCGGTGCAACCGTCTGGTTACCTGAAGCGCCATTTCCACGCCCGCCAGGTTGATTCCTCTGTTTTCGACCAGATGCTTGACTTGCCGCAGCGACTCCAGATCTTCCGCCGAATACAGGCGCAGGTTCCCGGTTGTGCGTGACGGGGCGACAAACCCCTCACGCTCATATTTCCTCAATGTCTGCGGATGCAACTCAAGCAACCTGGCTGCCACACTTATGACGTACAAAGGTTCATTGTGGCGCATTGACGCTCCTCGGTAACCCGTTTCCTTACACGCGTGAAGTATAACAGCTAACACGGACCATATCAACTTATATGGCGGCGACAGACGGAAAACGGGGCAACACGCAAAACGCCTGAGTCCGTTTCGGCGCGGGCAACCTCGCTGTTAGTTCGAATCGCGACTCACGGTCAGGCGTCCCGACGTTCCCGAGTTGGAACCGTTGCTCCGTCATAACGCAAACTGGTGGAGTTTCGATCGCTCAATTTCCTGAATCGGTATGATCTCAGGTGAAAGAGGGCTCTGAGTAGCCCGGCTAACGGGGAACTGGAGGGACAAGTTTGTGCCGCTCGGCGGAAAGCACGTAATAGGCGACATAGGCGCGTAAATCACCAAACGGTTCGTAGACACGCCGAACATCGTCCGGCGACGGCATCGATCCATCCAGCAGCCAGTTTCCACTCGAACGGCGAATGCCCAGGTCGCCCGCCGGAACGATCGACATCCGGCCGAGCACGTTGACCAGAAACCACTCGGCTGTCCAGGGTCCGATACCGGGCAAGCCCACCAGATGCCGCACCACTTCGTTGTCGGTCGCCCGCTGAAGCTGTTCCAGGGAAAGCTCGCCGGTCGCTGACAAGTGCGCGACGGTCTGAATCGCTCGCGCCTTGGTCTGCGTCATCCCGATCGAACAGAGCTGATCGATCGTCGCGTCCTGCACAGCGCCCGCATCCGGAAACGTCCAGTATTCGGCGTTGTCGAACGTGAGTTGCCTGCCAAAGGCGCGAACGAACCGTCCTCGCACCACCGCCGCCCCGCGAATGCTGATCAACTGCGCGAGAATCGACGAGACGAGCCCCTCGAACGGGGTCGGATCGAGTGTTCGGCGCAGCCCGCGTAACTGCTGTCCCAGGAAGTTCAGCCGGGAGTGAGATCGCATACGCGCGTAAAGCTCGTCAATTGGTTCGTCGAGCGCCAGCATTCGCCGAATCGACTGGTTAAACTCGTCGATGTCTGGTTGATCGACGACGGCCTGTGAAGAGAGGGTAATCGGGTTCTCAAGCGAGCCGTCTGTTCGCTGGCTGGCCTGAATCAGCGCGGCGCCGCCGGAATCCCGAAACAGGCGCCGAAACCCCTCTGTATGCGCATGATCAACGGATTCATCCGGAAACCGGGCGAACGCGCCAACCGTTCGCTCCAGCGAGTAGGGGACGGCTGGAGCGATCTCGATGGCCGCCACCTAGTCTTCCAGCTCCCTGATTGCCCGAC
>SKTL01000119.1 GCA_007122555.1 Thermomicrobiaceae bacterium
CAGCGCTGGGAACCAGATGGCTCGTTTGATCAGATCTACCATCTGGCAAGCCCCGCCAGTCCGGTGGGATACATGCGGAACCCTATCCTGACCCACCTGACGAACTCGATCGGCACCTACAATCTATTGAGAATCGCGGAGAACAACAACGGGGCATTTCTGTTCGCGTCCACTTCTGAAGCGTACGGCGATCCCGAGATCCACCCGCAACCGGAGACCTACTTCGGCAACGTAAACCCGGTCGGGCCTCGAAGCTGCTACGACGAGAGCAAGCGCTTCGGCGAATCGATTACGATGGAGTTTGTCCGGAATTTCAGTCTCAACGGGCGGATCATCCGCATCTTCAACACCTATGGCCCGCGCAGTGATCCCAACGATGGTCGTGTCATACCCGCGTTCATCATGGGCGCACTTCGAAACGAGCCATTGACGATCTTCGGCGACGGCAAGCAGACGCGGTCGCTCTGTTATGTGAAGGACCTCGTAAACGGGATTATTCAGGCAATGAACGCTCCCGGCACAACCGGTGAGGTGATAAATCTTGGAAATCCGGATGAGCGGACTGTTATTGCGATCGCCGAGACGATTGTGCGCGCCTGTGATTCATCGTCCCGCATCGACTTTCTCGAAGCCAGGCCGGACGACCCCTATTTGCGCTGCCCGGACATCGCGAAGGCAAGGCGACTGCTCGAGTGGGAGCCTGAAACCGGGATCGAAGCAGGATTGCGCGCCACTATCGACGACTTGAGCAGTTATGTTACGTCGACTCACCCGGCATCCTGAAGGCGGTCGACTCCTTGATATTGAGTCCAGGGCGCCAGCGGTTGCGCTGATTCTGGCTTCATTCGCGCTCATTGTGCTTCTGCCGGCGCCGCTGAATGCTGCGGCGGTTTTCGCGCCGCTCGCCGCTCTTCTGTTGCTCCTCTACCCCGCCCTGATTCCACTGGCGCTTGTCGCGTCGGTTCCCATTCAGGACGCCATTCCGATCCCCGAAGAGATACCAATCACCGCCACGCGCGTCATGGCGGCGGCCGCGGCGGCGATCCTTCCGTTTGTCCTGTTGCGCAAACCAGATCGTGTCCGCTGGTCCAGATTTCTTGGTTTCGTTCTGGTGCTCATGGCGGCGATGATTCTCTCACTGTGGAACGCAGTGTCGCTCCCTGCTGGTTACGCCGAGCTCTATCACTGGCTGGTCGCCGGGTTTGTGTTCTGGCTGGTTCTGCAATTTGTGACGACCAGACGCCAGGTGAAATGGGCAATCGCCCTGACAGGACTTCTCGCGCTCAGTCAGGGCGTGCTTGGAGTCGTCCAGTCACTGGTTGGAGCAGGTCCGGACAGCTTCCAGATCGGCGCGGGCCTGTCAAGATCGTTCGGCGCCTTCGGTATGCCGAACAGCTACGCGGCCTATATGGAGATCGTGACTCTCCCGCTCATCCCGCTCGCGATCTGGGCAGCGCAATCGCTCTGGAAGCGTACAGATGATTACCGACGCGCCCGGCTCAAGGGGTATCTCGCCAGCGCCGTTGAGCGGCGGGAACTGCTGCTTGCCGGCGCACTATTCCTGATCGTAACGAGTGGGGCCCTGGCCGGCCTGGCCGGGATCGCCCTCAGTTTCTCGCGCGGAGGATGGATCGGCGCGCTTGCCGCAATCGGGGTAATGGTCCTGCTAATCGGGCGTCGCGCCGTGGCGACAGCTGTTGTGGCGACAGGAATCCTTTCGCTGTTGCTGCTGGTTTCCGCCCCGGGGGCGATTCTGACCGATATCGGGGATCGATTCACGCAGATTGTCGATCAGATCGAGATAGGCGACATCCGCGGGGTTCCCGTGACGGACGAGAACTTCGCAGTCGTGGAGCGGATGGCGCACTGGCAAACAGCTATCGAAATGTGGGACGAGCATCCGTGGATCGGCGTAGGGGCCGGCAATTACAACGAGCGTTTCACCGAATTCGCGGTTCACCCGCAATTCGACGATTCCCAGGGACACGCGCATAACTACTATCTGCATCTGCTCGCCGAAACCGGAGTGCTGGGGCTGGCGGCCTATCTCGGTTTCCTTGCCGGAACAGTGCTTATCGGATGGCGGGCCTATTGCTCGACCGATCCGCTGGCGCGAGCAATCGGAATCGGCGCGATCGGCATCACCGTAGCGCTTACATTCCACAACGTGTTCGAGAATCTGCACGTTCTGAACATCACGCTGCAAATGATGTTGATCTGGGCGATCGCCCTGATCGCCAGCCGGTGGAACTCGCCGGAAGCGCTGGGGCGATCGGCGGGGAACGATTCGGATCAATTGCTGTACGATTCACACCGTGCGAACGTGGCGCAACACCGGGACCAATCGGATCCGCGATAACGGGAGAAGTCTTGACCTCCGAACCGGACACAGACACCACACCCACTAACGACGATGAATACGGGCTTCGAAAACGCCTGCTGAGACCGCGAACAGCGCTTTCGTTTCTGATCGGCGGCGGAATCGTTGCGCTAACCATCAGTCAGCTCGATATCGAGTGGAACGACGTCTACTCACAACTTCGCAGCGCCCATATCGGATTGGTATTGCTCGCGTTTGTCGCGAACTACGGTTCGATCTTCATCCGTTCGCTCCGCTGGCGCAGCCTGCTCGATTCTGCCGAAGTACGCCCAGATCCTGGATACGAGATGCCGCGCGTTCGCGGCATGGCCGCGATCTATATGGTCTCCTGGTACTTCAATTGCCTGCTCCCGGCCAAGCTCGGTGACGCATATCGGGGATATCTCCTGAAGACGCGTTCCAGGACGCCGTTCAGCACCGCCTTCGGAACGGTTGTGGCCGAGCGAATCGCTGATGTCGTCGCACTCGCCGCGTTGCTGGTCCTTTCCGGATTTCTGGTTTTTGGCACTCGCGTGCCAGACACGCTGGAGAACTGGTTGATCCTTGCCGCCGGACTCGGAATCGGCCTCGTGGCTGCGTTCATCCTGCTATTCCGGTTTCGCGCGACGCTTCGCCGGTTTGTCCCTGATCGAGCGATGACGCACTATCTTCGCCTCGAGCAGGGCATGCTGATGTCCTACCGCAATGTGCCGTCACTGGTCCTTCTGACCGGAGGGATCTGGATTCTCGAGGGCGCCCGAATGTATGTGATCGGACTTTCAATTGGCGCTGGTCTGGGAATTCCCGAGGCGATCTTCATTGCGTTACTGGCCAGTCTGCTGACAGCAGTGCCCGCGACACCAGCCGGTCTTGGATTTGTCGAAATCGGGATCGTCGGCGCGGCAGTGGTGATGGGATTCAGTGACGGAGTCGCTGCCTCGCTGGCAGTTCTTGACCGGTTCGTCGCATACTGGAGCGTACTGGTCATCGGGACTGGCGTCTTTCTGCTGACACGATGGAGATGGCGAGGAAAGCAGCTTGAGAGTAGCCCTGGACTACACTCCGGCAATTAGTCAGATCGCGGGCGTCGGCAGATACACCCGAAGCCTGTTCGCCGCGATGCACGAGAAGCAGGACCCCGATTTTGAGTGGAGCCTCTGGCATCCATCCGAGTGGGAGGTGCCGGCGCAGGTCGCCTCCGGCGAGGATGTAACCGCGGTACCGCTGCCCCTGTCGTCCCGCTGGTCAAATCTCATCTGGCATCGACTGGGGCTTCCGCTGAGACTGGAGCGCTATACCGGTCCGGTCTCGATCGTTCACGGAACCGATTTCGTGGTGCCCCCATCGTCAGCGCCATCCGTGGTCACGATTCACGACCTCTCCTACGCGCTGCTCCCGCAGCTGGCATTTCCAAGACTGCGCGCCTATCTTGAGCGAGCAGTACCCAGATCTATCGATCGCGCCGCTAAGATTATCGCCGTGTCGGAGACAACAAAACGCGACCTCTGCGAGTTCTACGAGATATCGCCAAACCGGGTTGACGTCGTTCACCACGCCGCGGATCCGATTTTCCAACAACC
>SKTL01000113.1 GCA_007122555.1 Thermomicrobiaceae bacterium
ATCCGGATTCACGATCGCGCCATTCAGAATCGGATGTTCGGATTGCTTGGCTACACCGATGAGCAGGTTGAAGAGCGGTTTGGCCATCTCCTGCGTGCGTTTGAGTACGGCGCCCCGCCGCACGGCGGGATCGCTCCGGGAATCGACCGTACGATCATGCTCCTGGCTGGCGAACAGAATATCCGGGAGGTTATCGCATTTCCGAAGAACCAGGGCGGTCAGGACCTGTTGATGGGCGCGCCGTCCCCTATTGACAAAACGCAGCTGAAGGAACTGCATCTTCAACTTGATCTACCCCCGGAGGAAGACGAGCAGTAACCAGGTGCGACATTGCGCAGACCTCCCCGGCCGAAAGATCCTTCTTCCGGTCGGGTTCGTGTACTCAGAAGGACCAGAATAGTTCTCAGATTGCTTGGCCGCTGGTAGACCGGGCAGCTCCGTCTGCCCTCGGATACGGATCCGAACTGCCGGGCTGGGCGACACGGAGGTCGCCAGTCTACCAGTCAATATGATCGAGAACCGGCGTTGGTCGAGTTAGTCAGTCCAGCTGAGACCGGATGCAGGGTCGATTCCATCTTCCCGAAAGAGTGTCTCGGGCGAGGACGCATACGGTTCCCCGCTACTGTCCACCATGAACTCAACGACCGCTGCTCTGAACGTGTTTCCATCGGGATCGAAGAAGGCAAGGAAACTGCCGTCCGGGGACCATTCCGGGGCGGTGACATCGCCCAGTTCCGTCAACTGCACTGGATCTCCGCCTTCGGCGGGCACCACCCAGATATCGGACTGACCTTCGTGGCGTCGTACAAACGCGATCCATTCACCATCCGGCGACCATCTCGGAAAGAAGACCGAGTCGTCGGAGTCTCCGGAGACAAGCTCGGTGAGATCCCCAGTATTGAGGTCGCAGATCCGAAGCTCCATCCATCGATTGAGATCCGCCTGCCCACTCATCCGTTGCGCGAACACGATCTTTGTGCCATCCGAGGAAAAATCCGGTCGCTCGACATTGTCGTTGTATCGGAGTGAACACGGAACGCGCCAGGGATCGCTCGTAGCGCTACTGCGGTGCCACAGGAAGTTCTTGGCAGTTCCGGCGTCGCTGACATAGGCGATGCCGTTACCGGTCGGTGACCAGGCCGGATCCAGCGCCCATGCCACCCGATTCAGATAGTCTTCCGTACCAGGGGTGAACCCGGGCTGGTTCGCGGTGATCCGTTGCGCCACTCCGGAATCAGCTTCCGCAAGCGCCAGATCGGAAAACGCGTCGCCGGTTCGGACGAATACGAACTGCTCGCCCGTGTGCGACCACACCGGCGAGGATGCATCGCCGTAGTCGGTCAATCGTTCAGAGGAACCGTTCCAGAGATGGATATCCCCATCGGCGGCGAACAGAATCCGGCCTTCCGGGTCTGCGCCCAGCTGGATCCGCGGATCCGCATCCGGGTCCATTTCGCCGCACGCGGCTACGATGAGCAGGGCGGCAATCATGAACATGACCTTGGCTGCTCGAAGAGTAAATCGGGTCACGCCTGACCTTCCGTATCCGGTGCAGGAGCGTTGTAGCCGTTTCGCGCGAGCGCGCTCCGTGCTTCCTGCGCCTCATTCCATGGCGCCCGTTCGTTACCGTAGATGATACACGTTTCGTGCCCTTTTCCGGCAAGCAGCACCGTATCGCCGGCGTCCGCCCGAGCGATTGCTTCCGAGATCGCGGTCCGTCGATTCTCGATCGACAGGAAGTCTCTTCCCGCTGTCGCCCCCGCGGAGATTGCTCCGGCTGCAATCTCATCAACGATCCGTTCCGGATCTTCGTATCTCGGGTCTTCGGACGTGAAGATCGCGAAGTCGGCAAGTTCCACGCAGATTCTCCCTTGAACCGGTCGCTTACCCTGATCTCGCTCGCCGGCGCTCCCGCTGACGACGATTATCCGTCCCGGGGTCACCGATCGGACGAGTCGTAGCGTCTCCTCCAGGGAGGCTGGCGAGTGTGCGTAGTCGACGATGACATTGAACGGCTGACCGCAGTCGACCCGTTGCATTCGACCGGGAACGTGCGGCAACGACTCGAGACCGACGCGGATTTCGTCAACGCCGAATCCTAGAGCTGACCCGGCGCCTGCAGCGGCCATTGCGTTTAAGACGTTGTAGCCGCCAATTAGTTTCAAATCGATTTCTGTCGACTCGCCAGCGATGCTCATCCTGAACGAGGTGCCTCCTGCATGAACCTCAATAGCTTCGGCGAACACCGTGGCATCTCTGTCACGTGTGCTGAACCAGATGACAGGGACCGTTGCCGACTGACCAATCTCACGCGCGCCGTCGTCGTCCAGGTTGATGATCGCTGCTCTTGGGAAGGGCCGGTCTCCAGCTGATTCAACCTTGCGGATGAGCCGGGCCTTTGCGCGCCGATACTCCTCAACGGTTCCGTGAAAGTCGAGATGCTCTCGGGTAACGTTGGTAATGACCCCTATATCGACCGGGCAGTCGTTCAAGCGATAGAGCGCCAGCGCGTGGGATGTCGCCTCCATCACCGCCCAGTCGACCCGCTCATCCCGCATTCTGGCGAGCAGTCGCTGAACTTCCAGCGATTCGGGCGTCGTCTGGCGTGTATCGTGCTCAACCACGTTTTCGCCGACTCGAATCGCCACTGTCCCGACCAGTCCAGTCTTGAACCCGTTCGCTCTCAGCATTGCATCGATGAGATACGACGTGGTGGTTTTGCCGTCCGTTCCGGTTATGCCGATCACGCCGAGTTCGTCAGCTGGATAGCTGAAGAATCGCGCTGATAGCGGCGAAAGCGCTTCACGGGTGTTCTCGACAATCGCCGCGGCCTGGTAGCCGTCGGTATGGGACGGGTCTTCCACCAGCGCGGCGACCGCTCCCCTTTCGCGCGCATGCTGGAGATAGCTGTGTCCGTCTGCATATCCACCCCGAAGGGCGACAAAGAGATCGCCGCGTCCAATAAGACGAGAATCGTACTGAACATCAGTTATGTTGAGTTCAGGATTCCCATGCAGTATCCGACCGCCGGCCGCAGTCACAATGTCCCTGAATAAAACGTTAGCCATCATCAGGCGCCCGGTCCGGATCGAAACCGACGCCAGAGGTTGATCAGCCGGGGATAATACTGGCGCTCGAATACGCCCGGGTAATCGACAACCTCGCCACCAAATCCCTGTTTGAAGCGATAAACCCCCCACAGCCCGCTTCGGACGTTGAGTTCTCCACCGTCTGCTTCGTCTGGCGGGGTGTCGGTCGGTGGAATACCCCAGAGGTCATACCAGACGCACCCATGCTCGCGAGCCCACCGCATCGCTTCGAACTGCAGCAGATGCGTTGGCATATGTCGCTGATACTCGCGGGACGACGCCCCAAACATGTAGATCGCTTCGGCGCCGTGCCTGAGTACAATGGCGCCGGCCGCGATCGCACCCTCGTATTCGGCGATCAACAGCGCCGCATCGTCACCGAACACATCGAGCATATCGGCGTAGTACTCGATACTGTGAATGCCGAACTCATCTCGGTGACTGGTTTCCTCGAGCACCTCGTAGAAATCCACAATTTCGGAGAGATCCGCGACGCGAACGGAGACACCCCGTCGCCCTGCGAGGCGAACGTTGTAGCGGGACTTGTTCTTCATTCCGGCGAGAATCTCGTCATCATCTCGGTCTACCCGCACCTTGATCGTCCTCAGTGGTTGAAGTTCGACCGATGAGACGTCCCATCCGAGATTGCCGGAATCCGGGAGAACCAAATCAGTACGGTCAGGTTCCAGGAAGGCTATCGCCGCCCGTCGCTGTGACGCCAGATTGTCGATCGCGAGCGTCAGCGCAGCGACTGCCGGCTGATCGGATTCCGCTACAGCCGGACCCCGTGGCGCATACAACACCGTCATTGGACCAACCGGGCGGTCGAGCACTTGCGCGGCGATCCTCG
>SKTL01000326.1 GCA_007122555.1 Thermomicrobiaceae bacterium
GGTCGCCGCTCGTCTTCGCAATGAGTCGTAATCGAGGTGCTCAAGCTGGCGGAGGATCTGCTGGTAGAGGCGTGCGGCAATGAGGATTGGCAAGCGCACATCGCGTGGAAGCAGACCTATGCCGTTGATTCCGGCGATGTAATGCTGATCGGCCCAGTCAACCATCGTCTGCACAACCGCGCGCAAGCGATGATCGGGACCGCGGCCGTCGCGCCGCATATCCGCGATATCGTCAGGTTCGAGCCCGTTCAGGGCGAGCAAATCCTTCGGAAGGTAGATTCGACTTCTATCAATGTCTCCGCCAATGTCGCGCAGGATGTTCGTCAGCTGCATAGCGATTCCGAGCCGCGTCGCCGCTTCAATCGCCTGGTGACTGGTGGCGCCGAATATGTACGTCATTGATACGCCAACGGTCGATGCAACCTGATAGCTGTATCGTTCGACATCGGCGCGCGTCTCGGGCAGTTGTGGGGCCATATCCGCGCGTAAACCGTCGAGAAAGTCGACGAACAGTGACGTTGGGATATCGAATCGCTCGATCAGGTACGCGAGATGCTCGCCCAATTCGAACCGGGGAGCTTCACCACCGGAGCCATTGAGCATCCAGGTTCGCCACTGGTCGAGTTCCTCAGAAATCATCTGACGGGTTGCCTCATCTTCCGGCGATTCATCAACCAGGTCATCCAGCGTGCGAAAGAACGCATAGAGCCTGATTGTCGGATCCCGAAAGTCAGACGGAAGGAATCTGGTTGCAAATCGAAACGTCCTGGCGTGTTCGGCCATGATTCGCTCGGAATCGCTCGACGCCGCCACCGCATCCTGAGCGAAGGCTTGAGCAGCCATCAACGTCATCATGGTTGCGCTTCGCGACTGAACCACGGCCGAGGCGGCGCCTCGCCACACTCGAGTTTCTGGAATTCGAATAGAGCGGGTTGGAGCAGCCATACGCTTATCGCTTACTAACTAACTATCGGTAGGTATACCGGTAAAAAAAATATATGTCTGCGACTATCTCGGTCGCAGGCCGTCCATCAAGATAGTGATCATTTCGTCAGCCATATCCTCTGGCGGCCGGCTGCTGAAGCGGACTGACACCTGAATCGCCTCGATGATTGAAAGAAACGAACTGGCGAGAAGTCTACTGTGACCAGGATTCCGCAAGGCTTCCCGATCAATACCTCGATCAAACACGGCTTCGATCGGAAGCAACAGACTTCTCAGCGCCGTCTGCATCAGTCGATGACGATGCGACTCGTCAATCTCCACCATATCTGAACGCACCATCCGTGCCATGTCTATCGGAGGTTGCGACAACATCCAGCGAGCGATCGCTTTGAGCTGACATTCGACATCTTCCGGAGCAGCCGTGATCGTTGCGCGCATCCCCTCGGCATGCCGCTTCATGGCCAGCTCAGTGACTTCAACGAATAGCTCTTCCTTGCCGTTTGGGAAGTGATGGTAGAGCGACGCCTGCCGAATCCCGAGTTCATCGGCGATGTCCCGCAGCGTGACAGCCTTATACCCACGATCGCTAAAAAGCTGTTCGGCAACACTAATGACGCGGGCTCTGGCCGAATCCTTGTCATCTCGCGACATTGTCTTCCCTTGAGTTACCGTTGAATTACCGTTTTTCACCCTAAGGGTGCTCACTAGAGCCAGACTCGGCTGGCCGACTTGCATTTCCCTGGTCGTGCATTGCCCGTGACAAAACGACCACCAACGTATTATAAATTGTAGAATAAAGATCTGCCCGCACGTCCGAACATCACAATTCTACCCCGCAGTACGTCACTCTGAAGGAGATACGATGCGTGCTACCGATGACGCCGTCCGTATCGACGAGATTATGTCCACCAACGTTTTGAGTGTTCGACCGGAAACGCCGGTATCAGAGGTTGCGGAACTGCTCTCGAAACACCGGATTTCCGGCGTTCCGGTGCTGGATTCCGATGACGTGCCGGTGGGAATCGTCAGTGAGATTGATGTCATTAGCAGATCGGGGGAAATCGCGTCGGACATCATGAGTCATGGCGTCATTAGTGTCACCGAGGAAACGCCTGCGGAGGATATCATCGAGATCCTCGGGTCGCGGCGCGTAAGGCGCGTTCCGGTCATCCGCAACGGCAAGATTGTCGGCATCATCAGCCGATCGGATCTTGTCAGGCTGTTCAGTATCACCAGGTGGACATGCGCCGACTGCGGCTATTTTGAACGCGGATTTGTGCGACCCGCGAAATGTAGCGAATGCGGTTCCGAAGCGATCGCGCTCCACCGCGAACCGCCGGGGATGTAGAACCCAGCGCCCGTGCGGCGGTTCCCGCAGGTTGTCTGATCAGCTTACGGGTGTTCCGTGAATTTCGGATGTCGCTTGAAATACGAGACGAACAGGACGGTGCTTGCGACTGAGCAAATCGCGAACGCGACAAACGTCGGGCCGTAGCCGTAGGCGACGATGACCACGCCAGCGATGAGGCTCGAAGTCGCGTATCCCAGGTTCCAGAGTCCGCTCCGAACGCTGAACCCTGACGCCCGCGCTCGCGGAGGGAGCACGTTGCCCATCACTCCTGAATCAAGCGGCCAGCCCATGCTGGTCGCGGTGGTGCGCATTACGTGCGCCAGAGCAGCAACCAGCAGATGGGGAAATACCAGGAGCAGGAGAAACACGGGCGCCGGCGCAATGCGAACCCAGAAGAGCGTGTTCAGTTCACCGTATCGTCGCGCCAGAACGGGCACGAGCAGTCCGATGATGGCGGCGACGATACCGGCGAGCGCGAAGATCATCCCGATCCGGCTCGGCCGCGCGCCGATGGTGTTCAGGTACACATTGTAAAACGGCATGACCGCGCCGATCCCCAGCGCCAGGATTCCAGTGGCTCCAGCGAAAATCATGATGTCTCGCCGCACCTGCTGCCGCGCCGGAGGCAGTTCTGGAATCGCCGCGAATGCTCCCTCTTCGTCGCCGCTTCCTGCACGCGCTTCAGTCATTCGATACATCGGAATCAGACCAAGACCAGCGACGGCGAGACCGAGCAGCAGCGCTAGCCGGTAACTCATGACGCTCTGAAGCTCAATATCCAGAAGTACGCTGAACAGTCTGGGAGACCATCCACCGATCATACTTCCAAGCGTCAATGACAACGAATTGATTGAAAATGCGAACGCGGTGGCGATAACTCGATACTCTGGTCGTTCCCACTCCAGGATGAACGGCATGATCGGGGTAATCAGAAACGCAGTGCCGGCTCCGGCGATGATCGAAACCGCGAGGATCGGCGCGGCGCTCCCCAGAAGCGCCAGCACTGCGGATGCGGTGACAAAGACCATTGTCCCGTAGGTGATGCACTTCCAGCCGCCATACATGCCGATCAGCGGGCCCATGAACATCGCGACGATCGCAAGCGCGGTAGTCGAGGTCGCATTGTAGATCCCGATGAAGCTTTCAGTGAAGCCGGATTCGATCAGATAGAGATTGTAGATCAGCAGAAACGCGCCGATACCGACGTTGGAAAACAGATTGTAGAGAAGGAACAGGCGGATATCGCGGCGAAAATGCGTCACCTGAAAGAGGAAGTCCCGAAACTGGATCAACGTGTTGTGGACGGCTGACAATGCCGATTCGCTACCAATCAGTCAGGAGGGCCAGGAGTTTCGGCCACCGGCAATCATCCTGGTCGAACGCTCGATTCCGGTAGGGTTCGATATCTCAGTGTCCGAATTACCGAGTGCATTGCTCAACGATACAATAGATTCAGCGTCGGTTTCATTTGCAGATCGAAACGTACGTTCGGGAGTTACGCAATGCAGCAAAGTGCGGCGGCGGACAGGTTGTTCGGGCTGGTGCAAGAATCCAGACCAAATGGGCTCCTGACTGATATTGACGGAACAATCAGCCGCATCGCCGGTCACCCTGATGACGCCGTTGTCGAAC
>SKTL01000400.1 GCA_007122555.1 Thermomicrobiaceae bacterium
CAACCACTGGCGCGTAGGTCAGGATCCCGATAAACATGGACGAAACAACACACATCAGGATCGCCAGCGGCGCGAGAAATCTGGGCGATTCAACGGTCAGCCCCAGCAGGAAGCCGGCGACGAGGGCGCCGATGAACACCGGAGCCGCCCCGAAGTGCGGGCTGATCAGCTCGCTAAACGACGCGTCGGCCCGCATGACCAGTGAGCCGAGCGCGATGGTGAGCGCCAGCCATTGCAGTCCGATCGCCGTCGCGCGGATCATCACACGTTTACGTCGGCTACTCATCACGGCTGCTCCTGGTAGGGAACCCGCCCGATCGTGCCGCGCGCCGGCACGGTCATATCCCGCTCGATTCCCTCGAAATCAAGTCGCAATTGCCCACGAACACTCAGCTCCGCATCACTGCCTTCAGGTCGTATCTGCGTGATCGATGTCAGAAAGTTGATTTCGACGGTCACCGAATCGCCGGCCGGAATATCGATCGGCTCCCACTGATCGTAGCGAGCACCGGCGAACTGCCCATCGAAATAGAGCATGATCGCGAAATACGACAGCCGGGCGTCATTGTCTGACTCGTTCGTGATCACGAAGTCGGCCGTTGCCCGCTCGTGTTCCGGATCAAGCCAGACGAAGGAGTCTTCGACATACCGAGCGTCAACCGACGCAAACGATCGAGCTGTGTTGAGGTACTGTCCGACCGCATCTGCGGAAAACCATGCGCCGAATGCGCCCAGCAAAATGGAAACGAGGATGATGTATCGGTTAGGTCGCATGCGCCTCCAGCATTGTTCAAAGAATCCGGTCCGTAGTGGATTCCATCAATTGCCAATGGTACTTCAGAATGATCGTCCGGGCACAACCAGCATCAACGGACCTGACCCAACCATTACGGTTAGAATCAGTCGAAGAACCTGGCGGCTGTTAGCGATCTGGAACGGAGCGCGAATGATCAGTGGGACACTCCTGGCAATCTGCACAGGAACGCCGACCGACTACGGGACCGAAGGCGCCGAGCACCCCTTCGACCGTCCCTGGAGAACGTCCTTTTTCAAGTTTCCGGTCACGGGGCCACGATGGCTCAGCCGGACGAACGTTGAGGGTGACGCTCAAGCTGACACGCGCGCGCACGGCGGCCCCGAGAAAGCGGTGCTGGCCTATTCCGCTAATCACTATCCCGTATGGAACCAGGAGATTCCGAACGTCGATTTCGATCACGGCGCGTTCGCTGAAAACCTGGACATCGCGGGGCTTTCCGAGGCGTCAGTCTGCCTGGGAGATACCTGGCGGATCGGCGACGCGGTCATTCAGGTGAACCAGGCGCGCATGCCGTGCTGGAAGATCTCCCGCCGCTGGCGCATTCAAGATCTATCCCGGCAGGTTCAGAAAGCGGGACGCACCGGCTGGTATCACCGGGTGCTGCAAGAAGGCGAGATCGAAGCCGGAATGCAAGTGACCTTGCTCGAACGGCCTCACCCTCAATGGACGATCGCCCGCTGCAACGAGGTCATGCACGAGTTGAAGCGAGACCGGGAGCAAGCGGCAGAACTCGCCTCACTGCCGGAGCTGGCTGACTCCTGGCGAAACGTGCTGGAAAAACGAGCGGCGACCGGCCAGAACCCGGATCCGGAAACCCGGCTGGTGGGAACGAACCGGGGATGAGCATCGCTGCACCAGTGTTTCGGGCTCGTCCGGCGCTGGTCGCCGGACGCAGCCCGAAACCTCCGTCCGCGATTACCGCGACACCACCACGACGATGCGGAAGTCGAGCGACAGATCCGCAGTCATACCGCTAATCTCGATTCTCGCCGAGTCTCTCGAGAAGTTCCCCACCAACTCGGCGCCGGTCTCGATATCCAGATCAAGAAACTCGACATCGTCCGAGAAACACGGATCGATCGGCACGATCGCGTGCACGATGTTGTCTGACGGATAGATCCCGACATACGGTTCTACCAACATCCCGAAGACATCGATGCCGGCGAATTCGAGCGTCGGCTCGTAATCCAGCGCCCAGAACTCTCCGAGCTCGCCGTCCTCATACTCCCAGGCGGACGTCATCCAGATGCCGCCATCCACCCGCTCTTCGGTGTAGATCTCGAACCAGTAGGGGTTTGATTCCCTGTCATACGGCTGACCGAAGTCCATGCGCACATCATGGGTCCAACTCATGGAGTCGTAATGGATCCAATCGCCGCCCTCGCCGCAGGGCGCCCAGTAGTCAAACTCCACCGTTGCAATCCCGGACCACGATCCGAAAAGGTCCGCCAGCTCCAGCTCATCGTCGTCCGCCGCCGGCGTGAGTGCAACGTCGGTGTCATCGTTGCCGGGGGTTTCGAAGCTTTCGCTCAGGACGATCTCAAGGTCGGCGCCGCCCGAGCCGCCGATGACCACTTCACCGGCAAGCCACTGCACTTCGGTCTCGGTAATATGCATGAATTCGACGCTGACCGAATCGCCCTCGTTCTGTGATCGCAGCACCCGACAGACATCATCCATCGAGTTAACCGTCAACCCTTCGAGATGGGTAAGGAGATACGCCGGCTCGACCCCGATCGCCGACGCCGAGCTGCCGCTGCCGACCGCAGCCACCACGAGTCCTTCGTCTGTCCCGAAGTAGTCCGGGTAATCGTTTGGAGCCAGATTCATCCCGATCCATAGCCGATTGTTGCCGCCTTCGAGCTCACTGACGATCGGTTTGGTCTGGTTGATATCGATTGCCCAGTACATCGACTGTCCGAAGGCTGGATCGATAAACAGGGAATTGATCCCGATCACTTCCCCGGTTCGTGTAACCAGCGGTCCCCCGGAATTGCCCGGATTCACCGCAGCGTCGTGCTGGATCAACCGTTCGTAATGGCCCTGGGTGTCGTTCATCTGGCCGATCACGCCACGGGCGAAGGAGATATCAAGACCCAGCATATCTCCCAGGGGATAACCCAGCGTAGCGACTTCCGCTCCGACCCGAAAATCGCTGCTATCTCCCAGGGTTGCCGGCTCCAGCCCATCCATGTCGGTCACCTGCAGGACTGCAAGGTCGTCGCAAGCGCTGACTCCGACGAATCGCGCCGACCGCTGCCGGGGACTTCCGGACGTCGAAACGGTCAACGCGGCGGCGCCGGAGACCACATGCGCATTCGTGAGAATGTATCCATCTTCGGAGTAGACAATCCCGGTCCCGGATCCCTGGCCTTCCCAGGAAACGGCGGTTTCCGGGAAATCGGCCCGAACCATGACCGTCGACGGCTCCAACAGCTCGACCACATCTTCCCAGGAAAGCTCGATCGGTCCGGTTGGGGTGGCGGTGACATCCGGCGTGGGGGTTGGTTCATCGGCCGCAGTCCGATCCTCTGACGCGGTGCTGCAAGCCGCAAGAAACACCAGCAACGAAACGACGAGCATACTCAGAACATAGCGCATGACCAGCCTCACCTCAGACTACTGACCAACAGACAGCCGCTCCGGCTCGGCCTGCACACTATCTCGCTGTCGCCGATGCCACCACTACATTAGCCTAACGTTTGCGTTTGTTCAAGTCATGATTACCTGTCTGTTTGTTTCCTCATCACGACCGTTCTCGTGGTCCCCGCGAAACCACAATGGCTGCGCGGGCAGCGAATGCAGATCATGCGGCTGTATTTGCAAAACACAAGAGAAGAAAGGCGGGGAGACACAGGGCGCACCGCTCGCCCTGTGGAGCCTGAGGGTGTCAGGATGCAAGACGCGTCACCGCGTCGGCTGCGGAATCGTAATCCGGTTCCCGCATCTGATCGTCGACGTACTCAACATATCTGATGACGCCATCGGCATCGAGTATGAACACGGATCGTTGCAGCATGCGCCACTCTTTGAGCAGGACACCGTAGTCTTTGCCGAACTGCTCGCTGCGATGCGAGGACAGCACCTTGTGGGTCACGCCGAATTCCTG
>SKTL01000293.1 GCA_007122555.1 Thermomicrobiaceae bacterium
ATCGTCAATTCCCAGCACAAGAACGCCGCCGGATTTGATTCGCTGGACGAACTGTTTATAGGCGTCGTCGATCGCACTCAGATCCGGAAACAGGTCCGGGTGATCGTGCTCGATATTGGTAATCAGCGCGACATCGGGAGCCAGCGTCAGAAAGCTGTAATCGTACTCATCCGCTTCGACGACGAAATGCCGCCCCTCGCCAGGAGCCGCGTTCGCCCCCAGTTGCGGAATGATCGCCCCGACTGCGTAAGATGGATCAAGTCCGGCAGCGCTCAACGCAACGGCGAACATTCCGGACGTCGTCGACTTGCCGTGGGAGCCGGCAACGGCGATGCACGTTCTCGCCGAGGCGAGCTCGCCGAGAAGTTGCGCCCGTTTGATGATCGGGATTCCTTGCCTGATCGCTTCGGCCAGCTCCGGATTCGTCGCGCGCGCTGCAGCAGTGGTGACGACGAGTTCCGCTCCATCGACGTTTCCGGCGTCATGACCGATCGATACCCGGATCCCGAGGCCGCGCAGATCGTTCAGCATCGGGCCATCCGCCAGATCGGAACCGGTAACCGTGTACCCGCGATCGACGAGAATACGGGCCAGCCCGCTGACGCCGATACCGCCGATCCCGACCAGATGAATCGTTGCCGGCAATTCCGGAAGGACGCTCGCGTGAGACATCGCTTACCTCCGACCGCGGGTTCTCGGCGGAGCTTTCCGGCCACGCCCGAACGTACCGCCGGAAGCGGGAGCTTTCCCAGCAGGCGCCTCACCGGTTGCGCGGGCCTGCTCGGCCCGGGAACTGCGAGCCGTAACAGGCTCCGGCTTCGGGCGCTCGGGCCATCCTGTCGCCCGGCCCGGGCTCTCCTGCGGCTGCTGTTCCCTGCCTGGCGGCTCTGCGGTCTTTGCGGGCCGTTTTCGGGCTCGTGATGAGACTCCGCGCAGGTTCGATCGGACTTTAACGCTGACCGGATCAACCATCTGCCTCGAGATGTTCAGGAGTATGCCGATCGCGACCAGCGAGACAACCAGCGAGCTCCCGCCATAGGAGATAAACGGGATCGGGATCCCGGTAAATGGAATCGTGGTGGTGATACCGCCGATGTTGATCGCCGCCTGGAAGATCATCCAGGTGACGATACCGACAGCCGCAAGGGAGCCAAATGAATCAGGCGCCCGCATCGCCACGCGATATCCCCGCCACGCCAGCATGATGAAGAGCATCAGGACGAATCCGGCGCCCATCAGGCCGAGCTCTTCAGCGATCACGGCGAAGATCGCATCGTGATGAGCTGCCGGAAGCCAGGCGAACTTCTGGTAGCTTGCGCCAAGTCCGACACCGAACAATCCGCCGCTGCCGATCGCCAGTTTCGCCTGCGCCAGTTGCCAGCCAAGATTCCGGAGATCAGCGTCCGGATTCAGAAAGACGAGAATCCGGTCGCGCCGATACGAAGCGGTCAGCGCCAGCATCAGAAACGCCGCGCCGCCGACCGTCGTGACCAGTCCCAGATGCAGCAGATTCGCCCCGGCGACCAGGAACATGCTCAGACCGATGCCGGTCAGGAGAAGTGATGTCCCAAGGTCGGGCTGAAGCATAACCAGCCCAACCAGGGTCCCCATCAGGATCGCAAAGGGAATCAGCCCATAATTGAACTCCCGAATCCGCATCCCTTTGGACGACAGCCACGACGCCAGATAGAGCACAAGCGCCAGCTTGGCGAATTCGCTCGGCTGAACATTGACTGGACCGATCTGAATCCAGCGACTCGCTCCCCAGACTTCCGGGGCGATCGATGGAAAGATAACCATTGCCGCAAGCACCGCCATGATCGCCAGGAGCGCCGGTAACGCAACCTTCCGCCAGACGTGGTAGTCGATCGACATCGCGATCAACATCCCAGCCAGGCCGATAATCAGGTAGACCAGGTGCCGCGTCAGGAAGTAGTACCCATCGCCACCCTCTTCGCGAACCCCGATCGCAAAGCTGGAGCTGAACACCATTACCGTGCCGAACATGACCATAATCAGGATGATCGTCAGCAACCAGTAGTCCGGCTGCTGAATCGCGCCCCGAGTCGTCGCGCCTAACTGCTGGAAGAAGGACGCTCCGGAATTTCGCGCAGACATGCTGCTCATACGCCGCCGCCACTATCTGTCGTCTTCAATTTCTCCACGGCGGACCGAAACTGATCGCCCCGGTCAAATTCGTCACGAAAGAGCCCGAAACTGGCGCAGGCCGGCGAAAGCAGTACCACTCCGCGGTCTGATACAGCCTCAGCAGCCTTGTTGACCGCCTCGCTCATCGATGAGCAGGGTCCATCTACGTGCTCGGCGCCCGCGTCAAGCAGTAGCTTTCTCAATCGCGCTGACTCATCTCCATCAAGGAGGATAATCCGATCGGCGCGGCGCGCAGCCTGCTCTGCAAACCGGTGCAGATCCGCCCCTTTTCCAGCGCCGCCGGCAATCAGAACGACCGGACGGTGCTCAAACGACTCCAGTGCGGCGATCGCCGCAGCCGGAGCGGTCGCCGTGGTGTCATTCACGTAATCAACCCCGTCTATCGTCGCCACAAGCTCCTGACGATGCGGTACCGTCGCTGCGGCCCGAAGCCCCTGCTTCACGGCATCCATCCGTGATCCGGAAAGCAATGCGGCAGCGGCGGCAGCGAGCGCATTCGCAACAATATGACCTCCACGAAGCGGGATCTCGTCAGCCGTCACCAGCGGGCTCCGGACACCCGCGCGTTGCCAGTAAAGATGGCCATGCTCGACACCGGCGCCATCTTCGCCCTGATGCAGGCGGCCGAATGGCGTTACGCGGGCAGACGTGATTCTCCGACTTTCCCAGCACTGATGGTCATTTCGGTTGACGATAAACCAGTCGCTCTCGGTCTGGAACCGGGTAATGTGGCGCTTTGCCTCGACGTAGTCCTCCATCGACCTGTATCGGTTCAGATGGTCCTCGCTGATGTTGGTCAACACCGCGATGTCCGGGCTGATCTCGTACAGCGCCAGTCCTTCCAGCTGCCAGCTGGAGAGTTCCAGAATCACCGGCGTGTCGCTTTCGATACGGTCGAGCTGGTCGAGCGCTGAGGTTCCCATGTTTCCGGCGAGCACGGTGTCCGACCGGTGGCGAGTGAGGATTCCGGCGCAGATCGACGCCGTTGTTGTCTTCCCTTTGGTGCCGGTAATGCCGATGATCGGCGCCGGACAGGCCCGAAAAAAGAGCGACATCTCCATTTCGATCGGGATGCTCCGAGCTCGCGCCCGTTCCAGCCATGGGGAGTCAACCGGGACCCCGGGGTTTCGGACAACCATGTCGGCGCGATCGAAATCGTCAGCGTGATGCTCACCGAGCCGATAACGCACCGGGAGATCAGCTAGCGCGTCGACTGAGGAACGCAATGAATCGGAATCGCCGAGATCGGTCACGGTGACATCCGCCCCCTGACGCACCAGGTAGCGCGTCACGCCAACCCCGCCCTGTCGGGTGCCGAGTCCCATTACCAGCACGTTCTTGCCGGCGAGTTGCAATGGAAGTCCTCTGTGTCGAGCCAAAACCTGTACGCTCCTAGACCATTGCCAGAGCTACTCCGAGAAGCCCCGCCAGCATACCGATGAGCCAGAACCGGATCGTTATCTGCGTCTCAGACCATCCTTTGAGCTCAAAATGCAAATGCAGCGGAGCCATCCGGAACAGTCGCTTCCCGCCAGTCGACTTGAAATACAGCACCTGCAGGATTACCGACAGCGTCACCGCGACGAAGACGAACCCGACCACCGGCAGCAGCAGCCATTGTCCGGTCATAAACGCAGCCGTCGCCAGCGCCGCGCCCAGCGAAAGCGAGCCGGTATCTCCCATGAAGACCTGGGCAGGATGCGCATTGAACCAGAGGAAGCCGAGAATCGCTCCGCTCATGGCGAAGCAGAACGTCACGACATGGACCTGCCCCTGGAGAAACGCGATGATTCCGAAGGCGACAAACGCTACCGCCGCCGTGCCGCCGGCCAGCGCGTCAAGTCCATCCGTGAGATTGACCGCGTTCGCGGTTCCGGCTATCACGAATACCGCGATGGGAATGTACAGAAGGCCAAGCTCGTAGCGTCCAAGAAACGGAACGTTCATCGCGCTCAGATCAAGCGGAAAATGGAGAATCACCGCCGTGATCACCGAAAACAGCAGCAGCCACGCCATCTTGAATCGCGCGGTCATCCCGGTCTTGCTGCCGCCCACGAGGTTCATACGGTCATCAACCGCCCCGAGAATCGCCGTGCCAATCAGCACACCAAGTGGGAGCAACATCGAGAGCCGTCCGGAGAGGTTGAAGACCAGCGTCAGGACGACAACCGGCAGCGTGATCATCAGCCCGCCCATCGTCGGCGTTCCGGTCTTGCTGGAATGCCCTTCCGGCTCCTCGATGCGAATCTGCTTGCCCACCTTGTTCCGTCGGAGGAACGCTATGTAGGGACGTCCGACGAGCAAGACAAATACGAACGCGAGACTGGAAAGCGCCATCGACACCGCCAGGTTGTCGACATGCCCGGACGGCATGATGCTGTCCTCGATCGGACTGAAGAGCAGCGGCAGGTTCCCCAGGATGACATCAATCATGCTTCCCGCGATCCGTCTCGAAGCGCGGCGACAACATCTTCCATCTTCACGCCGCGAGAGCCTTTAACCAGGACAAAGTCGCCGGACTTGATCAACGAAGGAAGCTGCTCGATCGCCGTTTCCTTGTCATCAAAAGCGATAACCTGGTCAGGAGAAAGCCCGCTCTCCAGCGCGGCGTCTGTGATTATTCGCGCCTTCGGTCCAACACTGATGAGCTGTCTGACAACCGATGCCGACCGCCGGCCAACGATACGATGCCCTTCGTCCTCAAAGTCGCCAAGCTCCAGAATATCGCCGAACACAGCCACCTTACGGCTCGCCTCCAGCTCGTCGAGCAGATTCAGCGCGGCGAGGCAGGACGTCGGATTCGCGTTGTAGGTGTCGTCGATGATCGTCGACTGGTTGATGCCCGGAACGGTCAGCAGCCGCAACTGAATCGTCGAGTCTTCGAACCCGGGCAGCATCTCATCCAGTCTCATCCCCAGGGCGCGGCCGACTCCGATCGCTGCGAGCACCATGTGAACGCTATGGGCGCCAATGAGCGGCACTTTGAGGTGCAGTTCCTCACCATCCATGACCAGCGTGAACGAGATCCCGTCGAGGCCGTGGCTCTCCACATCTTTCGCGCGGACTGCACAATCCGGCGCCAGACCGTAGAACACCACGTTTGCGGGACATTCGTCCGCCATCGCCCGGACACGAAAATCATCACCATTCAGCAGTGCCGTCCCGTCCGCCGGAAGCGCTCGTGGAAGCTCGGTCTTTGTTTGAGCGATGGCTTCCAGACTCCCCATGCGCTGGAGGTGAGAATGGCTCACATTCGTGACGACGCCGATTGTCGGGCGGGCAATCTCCGCCAGCTCGGTAATCTCGCCGAATCGGTACGCGCCGCCGAACTCGAGCACCGCGATCTCGGTATCCGGGTTGATCTCCAGCAAAGTGAGCGGCATTCCGATTTCGTTGTTGAAGCTCGCACGCGCCCGAACCACCGAGAATCGCTGGGCAAGCACAGAGGCGATCACTTCTTTGGCGCTCGATTTCCCCATGCTGCCGGTTATGCCGACAACCGTAACGTCAAACATCGTGCGCCAGTACGCCGCCAGCCGTTGCAGCGCCTGAACGGTGTCGTCAACGCCAATCAGCGGCAGCCCAAGACCGGAAAGCTCTTCGACCCGGTCCTGCGCGACGATCGCTCCGCGCGCGCCACTCTCTTGTGCAGCGGCAACAAACGCATGCCCATCAAATTGCTCCCCGGCGATCGCCACGAAAAGGTCCCCTCGCGACAGCTGCCGGGAGTCATGACAGACATTCCCGAAAATCAGATCAGGCGCAGCTTCTCCATGCAGAACCCCCTGTGCTCCTTCCAGGACATCGCGGAGTGTGATCACGAACGTCTCCGTTTCATTGCGACCGGTAGTCAACGGGCCGAATCAGTCGAGCATGTTCTGATCGACCTGGTCTGGATGATTCGGCGGAATGCCGTAGAGCAGAAACAGCTCCTCAAAGATTCTCTGAAACGCCGGACCAGCAGAACGCTCACCCCACTGGGACTCCTGCGGCCGGTCGATCTTAACCAGCACCGTGAATTCTGGATCATTTGATGGGCCATAGCCGACGATCGATCCAATCGTCGCGCCGGGTTCGTAGCCGCCGTCAACGGCCGGTATCTGGGCCGTCCCGGTCTTGGCTGCAATATCATAACCAGCAACGCCGTAGATTTCCTGTCCGGAGTCGACAACACTGGTTAACATCTGCGTTATCTTGACCGACGTCTCGGGGCTGATCACCTGACGAATCACTTCAGGATTCGTTCGTTCCGCGGTTCCGTCAGGATATCGCACCTCGTCGACGATATAGGGAGTGAGCAGCGTTCCGCCGTTCGCCATTACTGAAGTCGCGTTGACCAGCTGCAAGGGGGTGATCGCCATCCCCTGCCCGAACGAGTTCGTATACAGGTTCGCGAGCGTCCAGTTTGGATCACCCGGCAGCGGGAACAGCCCAGCCTCTTCTCCATGCAGGTCAATCCCGGTCGGTTCACTGAACCCGAAGGCGGTCAAACCTCGATACAGATTGTTTTCCCCGAGCTGTTCTCCGACGAACATCGCTCCAACGTTGCTCGAGTTCTCCAGCACTTCGGTCATCGTCTCCGGACCGAAATCCATGAGCGTCGCATTGTACACGCGCTCGCCGCCCGGCAGCTCTCGATACGGGCCGCCCGGATGGACGGTATGAGGTTCTATCACACTGGTCTCCAGGCCGATCGCCATCACCATCGCTTTAAGTGTCGAACCGGGCTCGTAGACGCTCGAAATCGCCGGGTTTGCGAAGAGCTGAATGTCGTCGACGCGGTTGAATTGATTCGGGTCGTAGGTGGGTTGACTGGCCATGCCGAGAATGGCCCCGGTCTTCGGATCCTGCACGATGATCGTTCCGCCCGACGCCTGCTGTTCGGCCAGCGTGTCCTCCAGCACTTCTTCGACAACGCGCTGAACCGAACTGTCGATCGTCAACACAAGGTCCGCCCCGTCCTGCGCCGCATCCCACGTCGAATGACCGAGCGCAATCACGTTGCCGGCGCCGTCTCGCTCGCCGATCAAGCGTCCCGGCTCGCCGGCAATGAGATCGTGATAGGCGCCCTCGATTCCGTAGGAGCCCTCATAGTCGAAGTTGACGAAGCCCAGCACCTGTGATGCGAAGCTGCCCATCGGGTAAATCCGGCGGGGCTCCGGGTCGAGAACAATACCGTCCATATCGAGCGATTCGATCTGCTGGGATGCTTCCGGTGAGAGGCGTCGCTGAATGACCACCCATTCACGTTCGGGATGGGTTATCGCCCCATAGATATCCTCGAAACCGCGATCAACGATTTGCGACAGCTCACGGGCCGTCTCCTGCGGGTCGTCGAGCTGATGCACGATCACCGATACCCGGTCCGCCGGCACATTCGTCGCCAGTTTTCGACCGCGCCGATCGAGGATATCGCCGCGCTCAGCCGGGACGACGTCTTCGCGAAATCGGAATGACTGAGCTTGCTCTGTCAGATCAAGCCCGTGCACGATCTGAAAGGAAAACACGCGGTAGCCTACCGCCATCGAGAACAAAATGAAAGCCACGAGCAGGATAATGATTCGACTGCGTGGAATGTCGTTGACCGCGTTCATCGCTTAACTTCACCCAACGTGTATCGAGAAGTATCCGCTTTCTCAGACTCCGCCGCGCCGACGCCCATCACCGCATCCGAAATACGTTCAAAGAACGATTGCGGTTCGCGTTCATCCGGTTGCGGAATCGTCAGATTTCGCTGGGCCGGCTCCTGGATTTCAATGAACTCGTAGTTGCTCATGGGCGTCATGCCGAGCCTCGTCAGCGCAACCTCTTCAACGGTCTGCAACGACTCATAGCGAGCCAGCTCATATTCCAGTTCGGAGATCTCCAGTGTCAGCGCATCCCGCTGGGTCTGCAGGCGGCTGAGGTCATATCCCAGCTGAGCAACCTCGCTGGTCTGGATCAGATAGAGAATGCCGATCACCGTGAGCGCGATGGCCGCAATCGCCACCATCGTGGCGCCGTTCATCACGAGATACGGACGCCGCTGTCCTGGAGCTTGCGGTTGGCCCCTTCCGGAGGCTCGTTGCTCGGCTGGCCGTTGTCCATGTGTCAGCGTGCTCATCAGATACGCTCCGCCACTCTGAGTCGAGCGCTTCGACTTCGCGGATTTGATCGCTGTTCTTCATCCGTCGGCGACACCGGGCGTCGTGTAATGATTCGAAGGCTTGACTTGTGGTCACAGTTACAGACAGGAAAATCGGGCGGGCAAACGCAATCTCGCGCCTCTCGCTGGAAGAACTGCTTGACGATTCGATCTTCGAGCGAATGAAACGAGATCACCGCCAGCCGCCCTCCTGGCGCGAGCAGATCCCGCGCGGCGACCAGGCCCGTTCTCAACACGTCGAGTTCCTGGTTGACCGCAATCCGCAAGGCCTGAAACGTCTTTGTCGCCGGATGAATCCGGGCTCCACGTCTCCCGCCAACCGCGGCCTGAACGATCTCCGCAAGCTCGGCGTTGGTGCTGATTGGAGACTCAACACGACGATCGGCGATGACCCGTGCGACTCTGCGCGATCGCCGCTCTTCACCGAACTGATAGATCACGTCGGCGATTTGCTCCGGCGGCCATTCGTTCACGATCTCCCAGGCAGTCGGCCCTTCGGCATCCGGATCGAGCCGCATGTCGAGCCGGACATCCGCATGCATCGAGAAACCGCGTTCGTGCTGGTCGAACTGAAATGACGACAGGCCGAGGTCGAACAGTATCCCATTTACCTGATCGAATTCGTGATCCGCAGCGACATCAGCCAGACGGGCGAAATTCGCCTGAACGATGGTCAGGCGTTCTTTGAAATCGCGCACGAGTCCGCTCGACCGCTCAATGGCGGCCGGATCGGCGTCAAGCGCCAGCAGCGTTCCGTCTGGAGCCGACGCATCGAGAATCGCACGAGAGTGTCCGCCTCCGCCAAACGTGGCGTCTATGTACCTGCCTCCCGGCTTAATCGCCAGCAAGTCGATCGTTTCATTGAGCATGACCGGAACGTGACCTGAGTTGAACACGCCCGTTTCCGGCCCTCCTCGTGTCACGACAACACCCACCTAAATGAACTCCGCAAGTCGTTCAGCGATACTCGATCCCTCTTCGTCCATCACCTGCGATTGCGTGCGCCAGCGATCCGGATTCCAGATCTCGATGTATGAATGGACGCCGACAACAACCGCTTCCCGATCGACCAGGGCGTATTCCCGCAGATCCGACGGGAGAAGAATCCGACCTTGCCGGTCGACCTCGAGGTACGCCGCCTCGGCGAAGACCATCCGTCGAAAATTCCGCGCATCCGGATCACTGATCGACAGAGACGAGACCTTCTCGGCTAGCGGCGTCCAGGTTTCCATCGGATAGAGCGAAAGGCAACGATCTATGCCACGGGTGATCACGATCTCGGTTCCCAGCGCATCCCGGAATCTGGCCGGAATAGCCAGCCGTCCTTTGGCATCCACGTTGTGGGAGTACCGTCCGAGAAACACGCTGGTTATCCAATTCCTTCGTCAAGAGACGCGAAATCCGCCGTTTCGCGGACTGACGCCCCGTTCGACGGCGATCGATGCTGTGAACTGATTGGCGGGGAAGCTTATCCACAGTCAGCCCCACTTGTCCCCACCTATCCCCACTGTTATCCACATTATACATACGTACACTGCCTTCGCAATGCAGTTATGTCCAGTCCAATGGTAGTTCGTTCAGAACGTACGTTCACATTTTTCGCATTCTTCCCGGCACCATGGGAAAACGCCGGAACGAATTCGCTCCGGCGTGTCGCAGAATCAATGTGGGGAATTGTGGCGGGTCTTTGCTTAGTCGTCAGCGCCAGGCTCGCCGCTTTCGATGATTGCGATGAGGCCGCCCGACTCGATCGTCTCGCCGGCTTTCACCTGGAGCTGGGTTACTGTCCCATCCCGGCCGGCGCTGATCTCGTTTTCCATCTTCATCGCTTCGACGACACAGATAACGTCACCGGCACGAACGGTCGACCCCTGCTCCACCGCAACAGACAGAACCGTTCCCTGAATGGGACTGACGATTGATTCACTCCCATCAGGCGCGATCGTTCCAGCTCCTCGCGATTCGCTCAATTTGGGCGGGCGCTTGTTTGGCGCCGCTGCGCGATAGACGCGCACCTCGAATCGGCGCCCATTAACCTCCACCGGCACCAGGTCGCTCTCGTTCGATTCCGGATTTCCGGAAAGAGCTGAGACAGCCGGTTCGTCCGCTGCGTCGACCTCCAGCAGGTCTGGGTAATGCTCCAGGAACCGGGTATCGTAGTCGCCCCGTTGAAACACCGGATGCGCCATCACCGCCCGGTGGAACGATGTGGTCGCAGCAATGCCATAGATCCGAAGCTCATGGAGCGCTCGCTGCATTCGTCGGATCGCCTGGTCGCGATCACTCCCCCACACAACCAGCTTCCCGAGAAGCGAATCGTATTGCGGCGACACAGCGGATCCGCGCTCAATGACCCCATCCAGCCGCACTCCCGGGCCTGTCGGAATCGTGCAGTCGGCGATCGTTCCAGAAACCGGCTGAAATCCGGCCGCCGCGTCTTCGGCGTTGATCCGGCATTCGATCGCATGGCCGTGCCGCCACTTCCCGAGACTCGGATGAATCCGCTCCCCGGCGGCGATCCGTATCTGCTCGACGACCAGATCAACCCCGGTGATCAGTTCGGTGACCGGATGTTCTACCTGAATCCGCGTGTTCATCTCAAGGAAGAAGAACTCATCCCCTTGCACCAGAAACTCGACCGTGCCGGCGGAAACGTAATCGACCGCGCGGGCAAGCTCGATCGCGGCCGATTCCATCCGTGATCGCATCCGATCGTCGAGCAGCGGTGACGGCGCTTCTTCGATTAGCTTCTGATGACGGCGCTGGACGGAGCAATCCCGCTCGCCGAGCGCGATAACCGATCCGTGATGATCCGCGAGAATCTGAATCTCGACGTGTCGCGGCGATTCGAGATAGCGCTCGATGAAGACGCGGCTGTCACCGAAATACCGTTCCGCCTCTCCCGTGGCGCCGGACAGCGCGTCCGCCAGGCCGCCTTCGTCCTGCGCCACCCGGAATCCTCGTCCGCCGCCACCGGCAGCCGCCTTCAGCGCCACGGGATAGCCGATCTCATTGGCGATCGCGGCAACGCTGTCCGCTTCAACAGCGTCATCGCTTCCGGGGACCATCGGGACGTTAGCCGAACGGGCCAGCTCCCGGGCCCGGATCTTGTCGCCCATTGCTGAGATCGCTTCCGGACCGGGACCGATGAATGTCATTCCGGCATCTGCGCACCGGCTGGCAAACCCGGCATTCTCGGCCAGAAACCCGTACCCCGGGTGGACCGCATCCGCGCCAGCCTGCGAAGCGACGGTCAGGATAGCGTCGATATCGAGGTACGGGATCGGCGCATCAGAATCGAGTCGGTACGCTTCATCAGCGTAGCGAACGTGCGGGGCAGACTGTTCGCCATCGGAATAGACTGCGACCGACAGGACCTCCAGATCCCGACAGGCCCGCATGAGCCGCAACGCAATTTCGCCTCGATTGGCGACCAGTACCTTGCCAAACACCGTGTTCTCGCTCCATCCCGATTATCCTAGCCTCGTGGAAACGCCCAGCTCTGCACCTGATACGGCCAGTTCCGCGCACGCATTCCTTCATCTCGTGCGCGTACGTCCCAGCCTGATCCGGCGGGTTCAGAGTCAGGCGATTGATGAGATTCGTCATACAGCATTTGCAGCGCGTTCATGATCGCCAGCAGCTCCTCGTCGGAAGGCTCCGGCGAAATCGATAGCCTGAGAACGACCTGCTCGTCAGTTGATCGTTGGCTGCTCATAGCGGGATATTTCCGTGTTTGCGCTGCGGGGCGTCAACTCGCTTTGAACGCGCCGTTTTCAAGGCGTTGATCAACCACGGTCGCGTTCGGCTCGGCTGAATGACGCTGTCAACATACCCGCGCGCCGCAACCTGGTACGGGTTGGCGAACTCCCGCTCGTACTCGGCCACCAGTTCCTTGCGCCGCTGTTCCGGATCATCGGCTTCTGCGATCTCCCGCCGGTTGATCAATCCGACCGCCGCGTCCGGCCCCATGACCGCCACCTCGGCGGTGGGCCAGGCGACGCTGAAATCAGAGCGCAAGGCTTTCGAGCACATCACCACATACGCCCCGCCATACGCTTTGCGAGTGATGACCGTCACCTTCGGCACTGTCGCCTCGCAGTAGGCGTAGAGGAGCTTCGAGCCATGCCGAATGATGCCGCCATATTCCTGACTGGTTCCCGGAAGGAACCCGGGAACATCGACGAACGTCACCAGCGGGATGTTGAACGCGTCACAGAATCGAACGAATCTCGCCGCCTTGCTCGAGGCGTCAATATCGAGCGTGCCGGCAAGCACTTTTGGCTGATTTGCGACTATTCCGACCGCGTGGCCATCAAGTCTGGCGAATCCAGTAACGATATTCCGGGCCCAGAGCGGCTGGATTTCGAAGAAATCGCCTTCATCGACGATCAGTCGGACTGCATCGAGGATGTCATACGGCCTGGTCGAGTCAGCCGGAACCAGGGAATCCAGCGCCGGATCCTCGCGATCCGGAGAGTCCTCGGGCTCGTACCGGGGCGCTGATTCCAGATTGTTCGATGGCATATGGCTCAGCAACACCCGCACATTCTGAAACAGATCCTCTTCATCCTCGGCGGCGATGTGCGCGACGCCGCTGACGCCGGTATGCGTTTCGGCTCCTCCGAGTTCCTCGTGAGTGACATTCTCCCCGGTAACGGTCTTGATCACATCCGGTCCGGTGATAAACATCTGAGAGACGCCTTTGACCATCAGGATGAAATCGGTCATTGCCGGTGAGTAGACGGCCCCGCCCGCGCAGGGGCCCGCGATGACCGAGATCTGTGGCACAACGCCGGACGCCAGGACATTGCGATAGAAGACTTCACCGTATCCAGCCAGTCCTTCCACGCCTTCCTGGATTCGCGCTCCGGCGGAGTCGTTGATCCCGATCACCGGACAGCCGACCTTGAGCGCCAGGTCCATGACTTTGACCATCTTTTCGGCGAAGGCCTCACCCAGACTTCCGCCGAACACCGAGAAATCCTGCGAGAAGACCGCTACCGTCCGGCCGTCGATCGTCCCGTGACCCGTAACAACGCCGTCGCCGTACGGGCGGGTTTTATCCATCCCGAACAGTGTCGAGCGATGCTGGACGAAGGCGTCGAGTTCGACGAATGAACCGGGATCGAGCAATTGTTCGACCCGCTCGCGGGCTGTCAATTTCCCCCGAGCATGCTGGCGCTCGGCGGCGTTTAACTCCTGCGCAGCGATCTGCTCATGCACCGCGTCAAGTCGTTGCCGTTTGATATCTGGATCGATCGTCATTCAACCCCGTTCCCTGAGCCCCGAAGGCGTCTCGCTATCGCGCTATGCCGTCGGCCGGTATCTCCCCCAGATCTCCCGAAGCCGGCCGCAAATGTCGCCGATCGTGGCGCCAGCCATCAACGCGTCTTTCATCACCGGCAGCAGGTTCTCATCACTCCGGGCAGCC
>SKTL01000438.1 GCA_007122555.1 Thermomicrobiaceae bacterium
CGAAAATACGCCCAGGCCGTGCTCGAGTATTTCGACCATCACCGCATTACCCGCCGGGTTGGCGACGAACGGGTCCGGAATGTCAGCGCCTGACCTCCGGCCAGTGTTTCTCTCTCCGCACTATGATGATGCCGCCCTGTCCTGCGGGGGAACGCTTGCCGCAATGGCCGATGCCGGCGAACGTCCCCTGATTCTCACCATTTTCGGCGGTGAACCGAATGGTCCCCTGAACAGGTTCGCTCGGGAGATGCACGATGTCTGGGGCTTCGGGCCGACAGACGCCATCTCCCGACGCCGGGAGGAAGAAACGTGCGCCGCCAGCGCTCTGGGCGTGGAGTCGATCTGGCTGGATCTTCCGGACGCGATCTACCGTGGGGATCGCTATCTCAATGACGAACACCTTTTCGGGGCGATTCACCCGGAAGAAGCGCGGCTCTATAGAGATATCCGGGCGGCCATCTTTGAAATGCTGAATGCGCGCGGAATCGACGCCTCAACCTTCTATTGCCCGATTGGGATCGGGAATCACGTTGATCACCAGCACGTGCTGGCGACGGCGAGATCGTTGACGTATCGAGGCTACGCCGTTATTGCCTGGGAGGACTTCCCCTATGCCGGCGATCCGGATGTCGAGGTTGAGTCGGTAGCAATGCGCCGTTCATCAGGCGCGCCGGATCTTCGCAGGCTGACCGACGAGCAACTCCATCGAAAGATCGATGCGATTGCCTGCTACGCGTCTCAGCACGACGTGATTTTCAGGCATCAGGGCGACGCCGCCCTCGCAACGCGGACCTATGCCGAACGGATCGGCGACGGTGTTCCAGCCGAACGTTTCTGGCCATTAGGCTGCATCGCATCGTCACCGGTCGAATCGGCCGGGAACGAAACCAGCAACTGACGTCGCTTCCGGACAGCGAAATCTAATCCGCGGCTGCTTCCTCGTCATCACATGGCAGGTTGCTGTAGCCGGACCGGAATGATTTGACCACCGACGTCTCCGGCTCGTAGCTGTGTCGTGTGATACACCCGGTATCGTTGCCCAGCAAGTGAATGGAGATCGAGGCGACCTCCGAGGTAGTGGTGACCCGGTGGATGTCATCCTTGGGCGGCAACAGCGGGAAAAACTCGCCGGTATCGACATGGACGTCTTTGGTCAGTTCCAGTTCAGCGTGGCCGGAATCCGGATCGCCACCGGTAACCGCGTACACCTGCTCCCGCTGGGAACCTTGATAGAGGCCGATCAGTCCCCAGGCGAGGTGATCATGCACCGGGGTTGATGATCCGGCCGGAACCACCAGAGAGAAGAGCGTCAGTGAGCCATCGCCGGCGCGATACAGCGCGTACTGGCCGATGCCGCCGCCCATTCCGCTGGTTTCGTCCGGCGAGGCGTACTCTTCCGGCAGCCACCCCTCGGAGTTCATCAGTTCGGTAAACGCCGGCTGCAGCTCCTCCACCAGCTTCGCGCGATCCGGCTGGACTTCCATGCGCTCGCGCACGTGTTCGATGAACCGGGTGATAAAGGGCGAATCGACAAACCACTCTTTGTTCGGGTCTGGCGTTTCGTTCGAGAAATCACACATGAGGCCTTCTCTCATTGCCGAACGATTCGGGTCGCAACGCTGTTCGAGCTGATTCACCCGTATCCTAGGCGATCAGTCAACGCCTGACCAGAGCTCCATCGCCGGGGCGAGTCATCATAACGTGAGTGCTACACTAGATGTATCGATGCAACCTTGTCCGGCGGACGCGCGATCTGGCCCTCAGACTGCGACGGTCACAGGGGAGAAACATGGGTGTTCGACCTGATTCGGGGAATCTCGTTGGACGGAGCCTGGAGCGGCAAATTCTCGCTCAGGCACTGTCTGATGTGTACGCCGGACAGGGCCGATTGATTCTGGTCGGCGGGGAAGCAGGAATCGGCAAGACCGCGCTGGTGGAAGATTTCATCGCTCGCTCGGTGACAGATCCGGCGCTTGTGCTCCATGGCGCGTGCTACGACATGCCCTCTACCCCGCCATACGGCCCCTGGATAGACGCGCTCCGCAACGAGCCGGGATTCTCCTCCGGAATCGCCGAACCATTCATATTCGATGAGGCGCAGCTGGCCTCGCTTGACGATCAGTCCTCATTGTTCCAGGAAGTCGGTCGACGTCTTACTCAGCTATCCGCCGATCAACCAGTCGTCATTCTGCTGGAGGATTTGCACTGGTGCGACAGGGCAAGTCTCGATCTTCTCAGGCTCCTGGGACGCACAATCACGAATGTTCCCATCATGCTGATCGTTACCTATCGCAGCGACGAATTGACTGGCTCGGACCCGCTCTCCCGCGTGATGCCGAATCTGGTTCGCGAAGCTCGTGCTGAACGGATCGATGTACGTCCGTTCCAGGCCGAGACGATTGGCGAGTTGATCAACCATCGGTACGCGCTGACAGCGACTGACCGAGACCGACTGATTGACTACCTGAACAATCGCACCGACGGCAATCCGTTCTTCATCACCGAAATGCTGCGCTCACTGGAGAATGCTGGGGCGCTCCAGAACTCCAGCACAGGCTGGCGACTCGGTTCGCTGACTGACATTGGAATCCCGTCGCTGATCTGGCAGGTGATCGAACGCCGTCTCCAGGACGTCAGTCATAGCGCTCGCCGGGCGCTTCAGGCCGCGGCGGTGCTTGGCTTCGAGGTTCGAATCGAACACTGGCTGTCAATCATTGATCTTGACGAGGGAAAGCTGGCCGAAGTCGTGCAGGAATCGCTGGACGCCCACTTGCTGGAGCAGTCCCCGCAAAGCGGTCAGCTCCGTTTCAGACACGCGCTGGTCCAGGATACCCTCTACTCCAGCGTTCCATTGCCATGGAGACAGTTGCAGCAGCGCCGGGTTGGCGAACTGCTTGCCCATTCGGCAAACGCAGACCCGACCACCGTTGCCGAGCACTTTCGGAGAGCCGGAGACGCTCGCGCATCGATCTGGTCCCTGCGCGCCGCACGAAAGGCCCGCCGGTTATATGCTCCAGGCGAAATCATTGAGATCCTCTCACCGGTTGTCTCGAAGCCGGAGTCGCTGAGTGCCGCGGAACAGATGGAGGCATTGAGGCTTCGGGGCTGGGCGCACGAGACATCCGGCGAGTTTGATGCAGCCCATCTGGACTACCTCGCTGAATTGCGTATCGCGCTCGATATCGGAGACCGGCGGGCCGAGTGGGATGCGCTGATCCGACTTGCTGAGCTCTGGGCCGGCCGTGACTACGATCGCGCCGGTGAGTACATCGAGCGATCGCTGACGGTCGCCGGTGAGATCGATGACCTCTCGCTGACCGCATACAGTCTCAACCGCCTGGGTAACTGGCGCCTGAACCGGGAAGATCCGGAACGCGCCAGCCAGCACCACCTCCGGGCGCTGGAGATCTTTCGGGAACTCGATGATCAAAGCGGTATTGCGGCGACTGAAGATCTTCTTGGAATGACCTGCATTCTGGGCGGCAATCCGGTCGATGGAGCTCGACATTACGAGCGGGCGATCGACCTGCAGCTTTCGCTGGATAACCGGCAGGGTCTGGTCTCGAGCCTGGCGAACTATTCCATGCGTGGGGCTACCTACCAGACCGACACAATGGTAGCCGATCGCACGACCCTCGACGAATGCATCGCCGATGCAGGACGCGCGCTGGAAATCGCCTCACAGATCGCGTTCCGAGGGGGAGAAATCTATGCACAGGTCCGCCTCGGCTCGTGTCTTGGTTCCCGCGGAGACTATCAGGAAGCGCTCGAGGTTATCGAAACAAGCCTGATTGCCGCCGAGGAAATCGGGCATCGCCAGTGGCTGTCGGCGACCTGCTGCGTCGCGGGCGCGGTGTATCTGGACATGCTCGAATCCTCCACCGCGAGAGTGGTTCTGGAGCGAGGCCGGGCCGCCGC
>SKTL01000306.1 GCA_007122555.1 Thermomicrobiaceae bacterium
GAAACCGGAAAGCTGGACGAGATCTCGAACGCTCGTCAACAGGGACGGGCGATGACTCTCGACGAAGCGATAGAGGAAGCCCTCCTGGTAGGACGCGAAACCTGATGTTGATTAGCGGCCGCACGATCCGGTTACGCGAGATCCGGAAGCCACTCCCGCTCCGCCTCGATCATTTCGTCGACCATCCGCCGGATCTGCTCAAGGGTAAGCAAGGCGCTGGTAAGCGGGTCGAGGGCAATCGCGTGATAGATGTGTTCACGATTTCCGGTCAGCGCAGCCTGAACCGCCAATTCCTGGACGTTGACATTCGTCCGGTTGACTGCGGCGCATTGCGGCGGCAGCGGACCTGGCGCAGTCGGCTGCACGCCGTTGGCGTCGACCAGACACGGTACTTCCACCGTGCACCGGTCCGGCAAGTTCGGAATCAGGCCGTGATTCGGAACATTGCCGTAGATCACCCGTGGTTGCCCGGTCACCATGCTGTGCATGATGTATGAGCCGTATTCGCTCGATGCCTGAAGCCGCTCCTTGAACTGGGCCAGCAGTTCCCGCGTGCGTCCTTCGACATCGCGCTCGCTATGCGGTCGGGGCCAGCGCACCGGAATATATTTCTTCACCAGTTCGGGGTTCTTCCGGAAGTACGGCATGTACTCCGACGCGTGGTGGCTCGACTCGGTGTGGAAGTACCCGAACGCTTCCATGATCGAGGTCCGGACGCGCTCCTGAGCGCCTTCGTACGTCGTCGCGCCTTGCTGCAGGCTGTGATCACCGGAGTCCTGTGCGACGCTCCCCAATCGGTGCGCCTGGCCGAACCGATCGCCCATCACCTGCTTCAGGCGGGGGTAGAGATCTTCGCTTCCGCGTCGCAGCTCCAGAAACCACGCCTGGTGATTGATCCCGGCCACAAGGAACTGAATTTCATCGTAGGGCACGTCGAGCTGCTCTGCGAGCATATGAGACGTGTTCTGCACGCTGTGGCACAGGCCGACCGGCGTTACTCCGAGCTCGGACATGAACCAGCAGTTCATCGCCATCGGGTTGGCGTAGTTGATCACCTGCGCATCCGGGCAGAGCTCGCCGATATCTTCGACGATCGATTCATACACCGGCGCGGCCCGCATGAAGCTGAATACGCCGCCGGGCCCAATCGTGTCGCCGACGGTCTGGTCGATGCCGTATTTCAACGGGATCTCTTTGTCGAGCCGCCTGGTCTCGTCATCGCCGATATAGAACGTGATGATGACGAAGTCAGCGCCGTCCAGCGCGGCTCGTCGATCGTCCGTTGCCTCAACCTGGGTTGAGAAGCGGTGATGGTCGATTAACTCCCGGGCCGCGCTCGCGGTGCGCTCGGCGCGATCCAGGTAGATATCCATCAGGCTGATCGTGCAGTCGCGCAGTTCGGGGAAACTGAGGACGTCACCGATCAATCTGAGTGGAAAGACGTATCCGCCGGCCCCGATAATCGCGATCTTGATCATTGCGTCTCCTGTTCAGCAAGGGCGGTCGCTGAGTTGTCTCGAGGCTGCATTGTCGCAGAGACCGGCGCCGCCGAGAACGCACGATCTGTACGGAGCTTAACTGGTCGACCGGAGATACCGTCAGCATCAGCGATACGACGACGTATTCAAACCGATGGCTGGCAGCTAGCGGAACTCAGTCACACGACTGGCATCGGAATCACGATGTCGTCCAGCCAAGCGTCAGCAGGAAGGCGCCGCTCTTCACTGCCTTGACCGAATGCTTGACGTCTCGGCGCAACGAGCAAAGCTCGCCGGGTCCAAGCGTCACCGATCCGCCAGTGTAGCTAACCTCGAAGCGCCCTTCGAGCACCTGAATCGTTGCGGTGCCCGCCGCGGAGTGCTCGTCCAGTTCAATTCCTGCGCGCATCGTGATAAGTGTAACCCGGAGATCATTCTCTTTAATCAGGATCTCCGCGCGACGTCCGGCTTTGTTTTCCTCGGGCTTGAATCGTTCGGCTTCGTCGATCAGTGACAGATGCGCCAGCACCGGCTGTTCAGTCATCGAGCTGCTCCTCTACTTGTGGTCGGCGTTTTAGATGCACCGGCAGTATGACGCTCGCAGAAACTGCGAATCGCACATCTCCGGCGCGAACAGGTTTGATCGAGTCTACCAGTCAGTTATGATGACTTCTGATCAGTCACATCAGAACAGAGATAGAGGAGCTGCACAATGGCCAGAAATATCTCGTCCGCAGGTCTGCTGAGCCCCGGCGACATGGGACATTCGGTCGGCAAGGTGCTGGTGCATGGCGGACTGCCCGTTCACACCTGCCTTGCGGGCCGCAGCCAGCGCAGCGCAGATCTGGCGGCGACCGCCGGGCTGACACTGTCGAATTCGCTGGAGGACCTCGTACAACAGATCGACATCTTCCTTTCGATCGTTCCGCCCGCTCGAGCAACGTCTGTCGCGCAGAGCATCGCCGGCGCCGTAAAGGCCACGGGTACAGACCTGATCTATCTGGACTGCAACGCGATCGCTCCGGAGACGACGCGGGAAGTCGGACGGATTGTCGGGGAAGCAGGAATCACCTTCATTGATGGCGGAATCATCGGGCCACCGCCGAAAATAGACGGCCCGGGCCCGCGCATCTACGTTTCCGGCCCGGAGACGGACGCCGCCGAGTCCCTGCAGAGTCACGGGCTGGATATGCGACCAATTGGTGATGTGATCGGGCATGCTTCAGGTGTCAAAATGTGCTATGCGGCGCTGACGAAGGGCCTGACCGCGCTGGGAACCGAGCTGTTTGTCGCCGCTGAAGCGATGGGGCTGACCGAACCGCTTCGGGCGGAGTTCGAGTTCAGTCAGAAGCAGTTACTGGAGCATTTCGAGCGTTCTATTCCCGGAATGCCCCCGAAAGCGTATCGCTGGGTCGGCGAGATGGAAGAAATCGCACAGACGTTCAAGGATGTCGGCATGACGCCGAAGATTCTGCTCGGCGCCGCCGATATGTACCGTCTCGTCGGCGAAACCGAACTAGCCAACGAGACGCCAGAGCAGCGGACGCGCGGTCAGAACCTGCAAGACGTCGTTAAGATTCTGAATGAAGCGTTGCCGGAATCACGGTGACGGGAGTTCCGGTGGGCAGTGTGCTGGATTCGTCGAGAACCTGACCTAGCAGCGGTGTGATTGCCCCGAAAGGCCGGCGGAAGTGCCTGAACCATGCACAGATCGTGATAATCAACGCCTGAAGCGGCTCGGCGTGCTCCTCCTGCTCGCGCTTGTAATCGCTGCGGCGGCGTCATCCGTCATCGCGTCCGATAGAGACTCCGGTTCCAGCTTGAGCTGGCTAGGGCAGGACGCAGATACTCATCCCGAGCTGGGAAATGTCCCGAGTGCTTTCGATCCCTCGCGCGGGATGGCGTCGAACCTGGATGATAGTCCGGAACAGGCGAGATCGAGCGAGCCCGAGGGATACGCCGGCTTTCAGCAGGTCTTTCATCCTGACGAACGTGAACGCGTTACCCCGACCACGAGCTTTCCGGCCTCAGCCGTCGCCCAGATCGAGATGTACCGAAATGGATCCCTCGTCGGAACCTGCACCGGCACGTACGTCGGACCCGATGCCGTACTGACGGCCGGCCACTGCCTCTACATGGAGAATTCGGGCTGGGCGGACGCGGTGGCGGTCGTTCCAGGGCGCGACGGTTCTAGTGAACCGTACGGATACCAGTGGGCAAGCTCAGCGTGGGCCCCGACGAAGTGGATCGATTCGCAAGACGCCTTCTCGGACTGGGGAATCCTGAAGATGCCGGATAGTAGTCTCGGGAACACCGTGGGCTGGTTCGAAATGGGGGTCCTTCAGACCAGCTCCCTGAACGCGTCCAATTTCAATCCTGTCGTTGCCGGGTATCCGGGCGAGAAATCAGTGGGAACCCAGTGGATGGGTTCCAA
>SKTL01000317.1 GCA_007122555.1 Thermomicrobiaceae bacterium
AGAAACACACTGTCAACCTGAATTGAAGAGAGTAGCGTCAACCATGCTGACTCAATTCATCAACGCAGCTATCGAACGTGCGCGATTTGCGTTGCTCGATGAGGAGCAGATCTACTACGGTGAGGTTCCCGAGCTTCCCGGAGTCTGGGCTACTGGAAGTACCGTCGAACAGTGTCGGGTCGAGCTTCAGGAAGTCGTCGAAGACTGGGTCGCGCTCGGGCTTTCCCGAAATTCTCATATTCCGATCATTTCGGGAATCGATGTCAACGTGGAAACTGCTTGCTCGTGCCGCGCTATCGCGCCATGAGTCGCCGGGAGCTGATCCGAGGGTTGAGAGATTTCGGCTTTGAAGGGCCCCTATCAGTTCATGGTGCGAGATGAAATTCGCGTCCGCATACCCAATCCCCACGAGCGTGACATACGTGTCTATCTTCTGGCTCGCATACTGCGACAGGCAGGGATAACTCGAGAGCAATGGGAATCCGCACAGGTTCCCCTCCATGGCGCTCAATGGGGTCAGCCGACGTGAAGCATCCAGTGGACGAACGAGACCACCTGATCAGCATCCGCCCCGCAATCGCCAGCGACGCCCCGGCGATCGCGCGACTGCACGTTGATTCCTGGCGATCAACCTATTGCGGGATCGTGCCTGACGCCGTGCTGGATAGCCTTGATGCGGACGAGCGGGCCGAAACGTGGCGAAATCAGATCCTGGATTCCACACGAAACGGGTTTGTCCTCGTCGCAGAAGACCCCGATCGCGCGATCGTCGGGTTCGTTTCCGGCGGGCCGGAACGCACCGGTGATTATCCTGGCTACACGGGCGAGGTCTACGCGATCTATCTTGATGACGTGTGGCAGGGATGCGGGATAGGCAGGGATCTGATCCGGGCAGGCGCGCATTGTCTTAACGAGCGGGGACATCAGTCCATGTTGATCTGGGCGCTCACGCAGAACCCGGCATGCGGCTTCTACCGGCGTCTCGGCGGAGCGACGATTGCCCGGCAGGAAATTCAGATGGCCCGCACGTCACTGGAAGAGACGGCGTTTGGATGGAAGAATATCGCGGTGCTGCTTGATCAGTGACGGCTGGCGGCCAGCGAGTTCAAACTGGTCCGTTGCGACAGTGAGCGAAAGGGATTCAACCAGGTGACAATCAACGAACTGCGATATGCCGACACCCGGGACGGTGCGCGCATCGCCTACGAATTCCGCGCCGAAACCGGCGATGAACCGCCCGTGCTGGCGTTGCATGGAGTACTGGTTGGAACCTCGAACTGGGTTCATCAGATGCTCCGGATGCCCGAGTTTCGCTGGATCGCCCCTTTTTTTCGCGGTCACGGGAACAGCTCAGATCCTGAAGGGACGCCGGACATCGAACAGGCTGCGCTGGACATGGTTGCGGTCCTGGACGCTGAAGGGATCGACAAGGCGCTGATCGTTGGCAATTCGCTGGGAGCCACCATTGCCCTGGCGCTCGGATTGATGCGCCCCGAGCGCTGTCACGGGCTGATTCTCGCCGAGCCATCCATTCCGTCACTCCTGTCCGACGAAGCGTCACAGCGACTGATCGACGAAGCTGCGCGCACCCGTGAATTGCTTGGTCAGGGAGATGTCGAAGGCGCCCTGGGCGAATTTGTTTTTCCCCGTCTGGGCGATGACTGGAAGCAGAAGATCGGACGGAAGCGACTTGACGAGTGGCGGCACAACATCCTCGCCGCTCCAGCATGGCTTGATGCGGTGGTTGCCTTCGATCCGGGGCCTGGTCCGATCGCCGGCCTGCAACCACCGGCGTTAATCCTTCATGGAGAGCAAACGCGGACGTTCTATCGTGAACTGACCCTTGCCGTGGCGGAATGTATCCCGCATGCTGAACGCGATGTCGTTCCAGATGCCGGGCACGGGTCGCCGGTGGATAACCCCGCCGCATTCAATGAAATCCTCACTCGATTCTATGATCGGGTCGCGACGTAACGGAGGGTGTCGCGAATTCAGCGAAACGCGGCATGCTATCGTTCACAAAACGGTCCGGCGGCATTACAATCTGTCGGGTAGCATCCCCGATAATGTGCTACCTGTTGAGACGATCAAGCGACCAGTGTCCATGACAGGGTAATTCAGCGCTGAATCCCCGGGATCGATGGTCTGTGAGTTCTGGAACGGCATCCCCTGTACTGGGCATGCCCCGGGGCAACGACGAATTGGCCGTAGCAGTGTATGCGCTGAATTATCCAGGCGCGTCGAGAGGAGCAAGATCCGTGGCGAACCTTACTGGCGGGCAGGCGCTCGCCCAGTCGTTGAAGAAACACGGTGTCGATACGATATTCGGCCTGCCGGGCATTCAGCTCGACTGGCTCTTCGATGGCCTGTACGACTTGCAGGCCAGCGGCGATATCAAGATCTATCACACGCGCCACGAGCAGGCGACAACCTATATGGCTGACGGCTATGCTCGCACGACCGGTAAACCAGGCGTCGCGATTATGGTTCCTGGCCCGGGTCTGCTGAACGGTATGGCCGGCCTTTCCACCGCCTATGCCTGCAACTCCCCGGTGATGAGCATCTCCGGGCAGATTCGCTCGGACCTCATCGGAGTCGGGCGCGGCGAACTGCACGAGATCCCGCATCAGCTGGAAATGATGAAGTCCGTCACCAAGTGGGCGCAACGCGCGATGAAGCCGGACGAGATCCCGGCCATGGTGCACGAGGCGTTCAAGCAGATGCTGAGCGGCCATGTCCGGCCGGTGCATATCGAAGTGCCGCCGGATGTGCTGCAGGCGAAGGCGGATGTCGAACTCTTCTCCATGCCGCAGATTGAGCCGGTCAAGCCCGATCCGGACGCGGTCGAAAAAGCGGCTGAAGCCCTCGGCAAAGCCGAGCGGCCGATGATTTACGTCGGCGGCGGCGTGCTGCGAGCCGAGGCGTGGGACGAAGTCCGGGAGCTTGCCGGCATGCTGGAGGCCCCGGTCGTCATGTCCGTCAACGGCAAAGGCGTCGTGTCCGCGCGACACCATCTGGGGCATAGCATGATGAGCGCGCCGGATCTTACGCCGAATGCCGATGCGATTCTGGTCGTCGGCACGCGGTTCCTGCAGCCGAGCAACTCCAACTACGCGCCGGGGGATGGTCAGACGCTCATCCAGATGGACATCGATGCTGAGGAAATTGGCCGCAACCACAAGCCGGACATCGGGATCATTTCCGACGCCAAACTCGGGATCGCCGAGTTGATCGAGCGAGTCGGCAAGCACAATCGCGCTCGCGAGTCGCGCAAGGACGAGCTGGAAGCGCTGAAAGCGCAACAGGAAGATCTGCTCTTCGAGGTGCAACCGCAGGCATCGTACGCTCAGGCGATTCGTGAAGTGCTGCCGGAAGATGGTATTGTCGTCAACGAGAGCACCCAGGTCGGTTACTTCTCGGGCGTCGGCTTTCCCGTCTATCATCCGCGGACGTTTATTGGCTCCGGTTACCAGGGAACGCTCGGCTACGGTTTCGCGACCGCGCTCGGCGCTCAGGTCGGGAACCCGGACAAGAAAGTCGTCTCGATCAACGGCGACGGCGGCTTCTATTACAACGTCCAGGAGCTCTCGACGATGGCGAAGTTCAATATCAACATGATCGCAATCGTCTTCAACGACGGAGCGTACGGAAACGTCAAGCGCATTCAGCAGCAGTCGTTCGATGGTCGCACGATCGCGTCTGATCTCTACAATCCGGAAGTCGCCAAGACGGCCGAAGCGTTTGGCGTCCAGGGCATCAAAGCGGATGGGCCGGACGGACTGAAGTCGGCGATGGAAGAGGCGATGAAGAGCGACGCCCCGACGTTGATCGAGGTCCCGGTCGGCGAGATGCCCGGTATGTGGCACATCGTACGGCGAGGACAGCGGACGTAGTTCCCGGCCTGCGATCAAG
>SKTL01000265.1 GCA_007122555.1 Thermomicrobiaceae bacterium
CGTTCGGTGTCTCCTACGCGTTGATCTACCCGCCGGACAGTTTCGCCGATACCGAGGAGATCACCGAGATCTGCAAGGTCATCAGCGGCTATGGCGGTGTCTACATCACCCACGTCCGTTCTGAAGCCGATCAGCTCGTCGAAGGTATCCAGGAGGCGATCGATATCGGCAATGCTGCGGATATCGCCGTCGAGATCTACCATCTCAAAGCCGCCGGCAAGCGAAACTGGGGCAAGATCCCGCAGGTGATCGAGCAAATCAACAACGCCCGATCCGCCGGTCTCGATATCACCGCTGACATGTACCCGTATCCCTACAGCGGAACAGGTCTGTCGTCGGTCATGCCGCCGTGGGTCCACGAGGGCGGAAGCTTCTTCGACAAGCTCCGCGATCCGGACACGTTGAAACAGGTCAAAGAAGCCACGCTCACCCCGACCGGCGACTGGGAGCCGATGGCCGATCTCTGCACGCCGGACGGTGTTATCCCCGTTGGTCTCTATAAGGAAGAGAACATCAAGTATCGCGGCAAGCCGTTGAGCGATATCGCGGCTGACAAGGGAGTTGACTGGTTCGATGCCGCGGTCGAGCTCCTGCTCTCCGAGGAGCAGCGTGTGAGCACGATCTACATGACGATCAGCGATGACAACATCCCGATCCAGTTGCAGCAGTCCTGGAACAAAGTCTCGACCGATGCCGGCGGGCTCGACCCGGCCTGGGCCGCTGAGAAGGGGCCGACCCATCCGCGGGCTTATGGCACGTACACCCGTGTGCTCGGTAAGTATGTCCGGGAAGAAAAGGCGCTCGAACTTGAAGATGCAATCCGGAAAATGTCATCTGCAGTAGCGGATCGGCTGGATCTTCGAGATCGCGGGATGCTGCGGACCGGCATGTTCGCAGACGTCGTGGTCTTCAATCCGGATACCGTTACCGACAACTCGACCATTGAAGATCCGCATCAGCTCTCGACCGGTATCGAGCAGGTCTGGGTCAATGGACAGCAGGTCATCGCTGATGGCCAGCACACCGGCGCCAAGCCGGGCCGGTTCGTCAAGGGGCCGGGGGCGTCCTGACAGGTGATCGATTTGTAGGGTCCCACGACCCTGTGGGACCGTGCCTGCCGCGGAAGCCGGGCCGACAGGGTCGTCGGCCCCTGCGTGAATGGTGGGATGAGGACAACACATGACCATTAACGCGTTCGAATCACCCCAATCCTGCATCCAGCATCATCGAGAACAATGGGGCATTCCCGGAATTGTGGTGGGGATCTACCGGGATGGTGAAGTTTCGCTACATGCGGACGGGATTGGCCATCTCGGCGCTAGCTGGCCAATGCGGAGCGACAACCTCTTCCGGATCGCGTCGATCACCAAGCTGTTCACCTCCACTTCGGCGATGATGCTTGTCGACGACGGCAGGCTTGATCTCGATGAGCCAGTCAAGACGTATCTGCCGGAACTGACGCTGGCCGATCCGGAAGCCGAAGCCTCGATCACTATGCGTCAACTCCTGAGTCACGCATCCGGGATCTATGGAGACTTCTTCGATGATTTTGGAAGCAACGACGATGCGCTGGAACGAGAGATCGCTCATCTGAAAACGATCCGCCAGCTGACGATGCCGGGCGAACTCTGGCACTACTGCAACAGCGGGTTCGACCTGGCCGGTCACGTTATCGCGACGGTCACCGGGCAGACATATGAGGACGTCATTCGGGAACGGATCTTTGAACCGCTCGGCATGAAGCGAGCCGGATTCTTCGCCCACGAGATGATCACCTGGCCGCATGCAGTCGGACATGATCCGGTCGAGCCCCTGAGCCGGGAGCATCGAGTCGCCGATCAGCACTACTCTCGGAACAACAATCCGTCCGGGGCGGTGCTGACGAATGCTGAGGAACTCTTTCGTTTCGCGGCGATGCATATCAACGGGGGGTCGACCAACGGGCGTCAATTGCTCAAGCCGGAGAGCGTATCGGCCATGCGGACTGTTCAGATCGAGTCTGGCGATTTTGCCGATCACTGGGGCATCGGCTGGGAGATCCGCGACTTCGGAGAAGCGCGGCTCTACGGTCATGGCGGCTCAACGAACGGCTTTCAGTCACAGTTGACGATCTATCCGGAACAGAAGTTCGCGCTGTGCATCTGGACGAACAGCGGACAGGGCCGGTTGGCGATTAACCCGATCGAAGCCTGGATTCTGGAGCGGGAGTTCGGACTGTTGAAGCCCGCACCGGAGACGGTTATGCTCCCGGATGCCGACCTCGAACGCCTGGCCGGCCACTACACCCAACCAATGGCGGTGCTGGACGTTGAGATTGCTAATGGTGGACTGGTCCTGAACGGTCGATCTAAGTCCATCCAATTCGATCAGGAGATTGAACTCCCGGAAACGCGGGCGATGCCGATCGACCGAGACCGGTTTGCGGTGCTTGATGGTCCGTTCGCGGGTGAGATCGTCAACTTCTTCCCACGCGGATCGGAGACACCGACGTTCCTCCGAAGGCATGGACGGTTGTTTGAACGGGAAGGTTAGATTCCGGGAGGCGTCGGCGATCGCAACGGCATAATCCCTGAAGTAATCGCTGATAAATCCGGGCGTATGAACTTCTGCTGGTCTTCCAATCACGTCTGACAGCTCACCGTCCAGGCCGAAGAAATGCAGTCCAGGCGTATAGCCTTCCTCGAACTCCACCAGGACATCGACATCGCTCTCGTCGGTGGAGTCGTCGCGCAGGACGGAGCCGAACAGCGACAGTCGCTGGATCCGGTTTCGCCGGCAGAATTCGGCGATCTCTTCCTGTGGAATGTCGATCCGGGCACGGGTCATTGAGTCGTCTCCACGCTATTCACTGCTGATTCAGAATCTCTTCGAGCTTGGCTATCAGTTCCGGTATGTGTTCTTGTGCTGCGTCCCAGATCACCTCGTAATCAACGCTGTCACACTCATGGCTGAGACGATTCCGGGCGCCGATAACCGCTCGCCAGGGAATTGCTGGATACTGGCGTTTCGTGTCATCAGAAACCCGACTGGCGCTCTCACCGACCATTTCGAACAGTTTGAACAACGCCAGTTCACGGAAGCGGTCTGAGAAGAACTCGTCTCGCTGGAAACCCGATACCGCGTCGCAAATTTCACGCGAGTGGGCCAGCATCTGCCGAAACGACACGCGATCATCGTGGTGCGTCATACTGAACCTCGGCTTCTCGAATCACATCATCTCTGAAGTGGTCGCTGAGAAATCCGGGCGTATGAACTTCTGCTTGTCTTCCAATCACGTCTGACAGCTCACTGTCCAGGCCGAAGAAATACAGTCCAGGCGTATAGCCTTCCTCAAACTCAACCAGCACATCAACATCGCTCTCGTCGCTGAAGTCGTCGCGCAGGACGGAGCCGAAGAGCGACAGCCGCTTGATCCGGTGTCGCCGGCAGAATTCTGCGATCTTGTCTTGCGGGATGTCGATTCGGGCGCGGGTCATGGGCCTTCTCCGTAGCTTCATCAATGCGTTCATACAATTCTACGGCGCCGCAGGCATGCTAGTATCAGGCTTGAAATCGGGAGGGCGTACGAACCTTCCTTGCCGGGAATGGAACATAGAGGGACTGATCTCGTGAACAACTTCGACACGTTGATTCGTGGCGCACGCATCATCGACGGCGCCGGCAATCCCTGGAAGTACGGCGATGTCCTGCTCAACGGGGACAGAATCCTTGATATCGCAGCTCCCGGGAGTGTCCCGGTGGAAAATGCCGCCAACGTCATTCAGGCCGATGGGAAGATCGTCTGCCCGGGGTTCATCGACATCCAGAGCCATTCGATTGTGCCGCTGATGCGGGACGGCCGCTGTCTTTCGAAGATCACGCAGGGCGTCACGACGGAGATCATGGGCGAGGGCTGGACCCCGGCGCCAG
>SKTL01000304.1 GCA_007122555.1 Thermomicrobiaceae bacterium
AGGGCAATGATGAACCTGGTCAATGAACTCGGCGTGATCGAGCGGGAGGGTGGCCGCGATGAATAACCAGACCAACAAGGACCCAGAGCAGGAACGTTCGGTCGAAGAACGAGATTAGCGGATCCTGCATCAGTCGTTTGGCGTAGCGTTCGCGGTCAGCCGGCGGCGCCGTGAAGAGCCAGCCAACGTGCGCGTGAAAGAACCCTTCAAGAGGGCTGTGCGGATCGCCTTCTTCGTCAGCATGGGCGTGGTGCTTGAGGTGATTCGCCGCCCAGTCGATCGCTTTACCCTGCACCGCCATCGAACCAAGCATCAGAAAGATAGCTCGAACGACGTTGCTGGACTCGAAACTCCGGTGCGTCAGCATCCGATGATAACCGATGGTGATTCCCATACCCGTGAGGAGATACAAAGCAAAGAAGAGGGAAAGTTCCGTCCAGCCGATCATTCGCGCCCAGAGGGTATACATTGCGTAGGCTGTTGCAAGGAGCGGCCCGATTACAAAGATAAGAAGTACTGTGTGGCCAAGCCACGTGCGACCCATTCATCCCCACTTTCATCCGAAATCAGCAATTTAGAAGGTCTACCCGTCCATTGGAGCAGTCCCCAACCTGCCAGTCTGAACAGGCAACTCCGTCAACTGTAACACGAAATCGGCCGGAAACGATTACAGGGACGGGGAAATCGCCTGATTCAAACCTCGCCTGGCTGGATACGATCTAAGACGACTCAAGCATCATCAGCGAGAACTCTCGGGCGCTGGTGACAACGTATCACCATCCGGAGGGGGCGCATCCGAACGAAGCGCGAGGTTCGGGTCTCCGATTGTGCGATGCAACACCGCGCCCTTCTCCATACGCTTGACCTGATACATCACGCGGTCAGCGGTGTGGATAGCGGCGTCGAGGCTCCGTGGCGCGGTCGCCCAGGTGACTCCGCCAATGCTGAGTGAGACGTCCAGACCCTGGTTCTCGAGAGCCTGACTGACCCGGGAGTGGATCAACTGCAGCACCTGCTCGGCTTGTTCTCCATCGACTTCGTGCAGAAACAGCATGAACTCGTCGCCTCCCTGACGCGCGACGTGATCGACCCGCCGGATGCTTCCGGACAACGCCGTCGCTATCGACTGAATGACGCGGTCTCCGCCACTGTGTCCGATCTTGTCGTTCACATCTTTGAAATCGTCGATATCGATATAGGCCAGGGTGAACGGGCGTCCATGCCTGCGGCAGTGCTCGAGTTCCCGTTCCGCCAGCTCCTGAAAATACCGTGAGTTTGCGAGGCCGGTCAGGTGGTCAGTCAGCGCCATCTCCCGGGCCTGATCCAGCGACCTGCGCACATGTCCCAGAAGTAGCGCAAAGATCAAGTACACGATGAACCGACTAAAACCGTCCCACGTCGCAAACAACAAGTTCTCCGGCTGCACGCCCAGCAGTAGCGTTACAAACACCCATGCCAACGTGGCGACAAGGGCGAACGGACCGGAGACCCGGATGTCAAATCGCCACCCAACAAGCGCAACGGGAATCAGATAGAAGATCGAGGAAGCAAGACCGTCACCGCTGAGGTAATCGAGGAGCGCAATGACGATCAACAAACCAGCCGCAATCGACAAGACGGAGCTGCGATCCGCTGCATTGATGAACCCAAGTATGCGCGAAATCATGATCGTTTGACTTTCGTCTAGGCGGTGTTCGATACGCCAGCCGATTGGCGAGCCTGGTCGCGTGGCGGTCTCAATGCAGTCTAACAAAGCAGGGCGAGGACGCCATCCGGAAATATTCCCGACCTGCCCCGGCCGGTCGTACTCCCCACACGGGACTCTCGGCTTCGGCGCCGGAATGTTCGCTCGCGCGCAAAGCGCTATTCGTGTAATCGACCGGGGCCAGAAACGACAGAGAGAGGGCGTCAGGCCCTCTCTCGTGTCAATTCTTGTCTTGCTTTAACGCTGATACTACTGAATCCGGATCGCGGAGTGATAGCGCGGGCCCCAGTAGCTATCCCAGAGATTACTGACGGTCACGCCGACGCTCTCGTTGGCGGCGTTGACGAACTGCCCATTGCCAATGTAGATGCCGACGTGCGACATCCCCGGCTTGTAGGTGTTCTGCTGGAAGACGATGTCACCCGGCTGCAGGTTTTCTGACGACACCGAAACGCCGTATGACGCCTGGCCTTCCATCGCTCGCGGGAAACCGCCGCCGATGACCTGATTGACGATGTAGTAGGTGAAGCCGCTGCAATCGAAGCTGTTCGGCCCGGTCGCGCCCCAGACATACGGCGAACCCTGGAACTGCATCGCCAGGTCGACGATCTGCTGACCGACGCTGCTGCTGGCCGGCGCCGCCTGCTGGGCTTGCTGCGGTTCGGGTTCCGGCTGGGCCTGCGCCTGGGGTTCGGGTTCCGGATCATGGGCCGGCTGCGGTTCCGGTTCGGGTTCCGGATTCGCCGGCGGAGCTGGTTCCGATTCCGGAGCCGGGTTGCTCTGCGGTTCGGCAACCGGCTCGCTCACCACCTGCGACGATCCGCCCGGAATCGTGATCTCTTGCCCCACAAATATCAGATCCGGGTTGGTGATTCCGTTGGATTCGTAGTTGATGATCGCCGTCAGGCTGACCCCGTGAGCGGTCGCAATACCCCGGAGCGTATCGCCGGACTGTACGGTGTAGGTCACTACCGATTCGGAGAAACTCGCCGAATCTCCCGGAATATGAATGTTATCGCCTGGATGGATCAGATCCGGATTGGCAAGACCATTTGCGCTCACCAGGGTCGTTACATCAACGCCATACTGGGCGGCGATATCCTTGAGCGTATCCCCTTGCACCACCGTATGAGTCGCACCCTCGCTGGCGGGCGAAGCGGCGATTTCGTCACCATTCTGCGTCTCGTCGATTGGCTGGAAGCTTCCGGCGCCGTCGCCGCTCGATGGAGCCGCCTTTGCGCTCGACGGCGACATCGCCTGCAGAATGCTGCCCGAGCCGATCGTCGCCACTGTCAGGGCGACCATCATCGGGTATCTGAGCTTCGGTGAGATGTGAATCGGCGCGACCGGCTTCTGTCGCTTGATAATCGTTGGCGGCAGCCCGTTCGTGTACGGAACCCAGTAGCCGAAATCGTTCTGACTAACGGTGGTCACCGTCGTTTGAGCCCACGGATTCATGAGTTCGGCGTCATCGCGGATGATCGACGCTGCGGATGTATACGAATCAAGTTGATGCGGTGATGAAGGACCGTCCTGAGGTACCCATCCAAAGCGGCGTGAAGACTGGTGCGACGCACCTTCCATAACCCTTGTCCCTCCCTGCTTCGATGACTGGTGCAACGTTGTGTGAACGGTCCGGATCCCGGCGATTTACCGCCAGAGCATCCGGAGCTATTCGATTAGCCGTCGGCGTACACGCTCTTGATGAACGTACCCGCAAACAGCGTCGCCGCTATCCCCCGGCGACTCTACGCGAGTGTAATCGGCAACCCTTAAATGTTCCTGAATTCGGCAGAATGGATTTTCGATCTCTCGTTCCCGGAAATCAGGCTGCGCGATTGCCCTCATGTCACAGGTCAACAACGCGATTAGCGGGCGCCCGAAAGCCGGAGACTCCCGACTCTATCCGGGATCCCAAGGGTTACGGCTCTCAGGATACGCCGACTTCCCGGGCGAACTCGCGAATCTTCTCGATATGGTCGACTGGCGACCGCAATCCCATGCGCATGGTATTCACACTGATATGCGTCGCGCCCAGCTTCCGCCACTCCTCGAACTCCTGCTTCCAGATGTCCGGGGACTTGTCCATCAGTGATACGCGAGCTTCCATGCCGAACTCCGCTGGATTGCGTCCGGCATCCCTCACGTACTGTTTGATTCGACCCACGATCGCCTTGCCGTCATCGTCCGGCGGGAAC
>SKTL01000208.1 GCA_007122555.1 Thermomicrobiaceae bacterium
CAGGCCAGTCGCTTGACAAGGGCGCGCAGATCGTCTCGCGACGCTTTTCTGCGACTGTTCGAACCCAGCATCTGGGCGCATATGGCGACCTGTGCAGCCTGGCGCTGGCTCAGCCGGAGCGACATGCTCTGTACCCTTCACGTCCCGAACGTCGCTGCAGAGATTCTAGCAGAACAGGTGTTCGCACTGAACAAAATGCGCGCTGGTCGCGAATTTGAGTCCGATTCCTGATAGTATCTGCGGGGGATGTTCGTCATACGGCAACTGATGCAACCTATCTTGACAGGTGTTCGCGCGTGAATGCTCAAGAGAGCACAACCAACGGCCGCCCATTCGGTGTAGCGGTGATCGCTATCGCGATGGTCGCAAATGCGGTCTTCGCGGCGGTCCGAACCTACCTGGGAGATGGCGATCTCACCTGGGATCACGTGCTGCGAAGCGATTTCTATTTCGAGCTGTTCGGTCCATTCGTCGGTGGCGTCGGGTTGATCGTCAGTGTCGGGCTCTGGCGTTTGCAACGGTGGGCGTGGGTCGCGACGATGACCTGGGCGGGCATCAACATGGCGCAGGCGCTATGGTCGTACTGGGTGAGCGAACCGCAGTATGCGGCAATGGCGCTGAGTGTGGTGATTGTCCTGTATCTGAACCAGCGGGATGTTCAGCTCGCGTTCATCGAAAGCACCAGGGGGATCATTCGCCATGACTGATCTCGAGCTGCTGCGAAAATATGAGCCGATCCTGAGATTTACCCACGGCGAGCTCTTCTTCCCGACAAGTATTGAGCAGTACGTCAATCGTTGCAGCCTGTGGGTGCGGCCTCCGCGGGGAGAATCCGAACAGGTGGTCCGCTCCGGAGATCTCGATCTCGAAACGCTCGTTGAGCACGGTACTGCCGAGCCTGACCACACGTTGTACATGCGTTTCGTGCAGCAGCCGCTTGATCGGTTCGACTATCAACGATGGTCTCGCAGGCCGGGTCGACCGAACTTCCAGGCGCCGGGCAGGCTCGCCCGCGTCGGCCTTCCGGCCAGATTGACGGATTCCCTCTTTTTCCTGTCGCTGCTGTTGCGGGGATCGGTTCCCGGTGGAACCGCGGCTGCCGCGTCGGTCAACTACGAAGCGATCCGGCGCGCGGATTCGAACTATTACTATTACGGCCGCGTTGCCCGTCGCGCTGGATATATAGTCTTGCAATACATGTATTTCTACGCGATGAACGACTGGCGATCGACGTTCTTCGGCGCGAACGATCATGAAGCGGACTGGGAGCAGGTCTTTGTCTATCTAGAAGAGCGTGGTGACGAAGAACCGCGGCCGGTCTGGCTTGCCTATGCTTCCCACAACCACAAAGGCGATAACCTGCGGCGGCGATGGGATGATCCGGAGATCGAGCGCGATGGCGACCATCCTGTGGTCTACGTCGGCGCCGGTTCGCATGCCAGCTACTTTGAACGTGGCGAGTACTTGACGCCGGTCGAGCTCGCGTTCGTGACTCCGGTGCTCCGGGCCGTCCATACGCTCGAGGCGATCTGGCGAGACCGGCTCGGTCAGGGCGATCCCGAGAAGCTGGTGGACCGCATTGAGAGCTTTTTCGGTGTCCCTTTTATCGACTATGCCCGTGGAGATGGACTGGCGGTGGGCCCCGGGAGCGACGTCGATTGGATCCCGGTTGTCATTGACGATTCGGTGCAATGGGTTGACGGATATCGCGGCCTCTGGGGGCTCGATGCTCAGGATCCGTTCGCCGGAGAGAGCGCTCCCGGTGGACCGAAATACAATCGTGACGGGACGATCCGGCAATCGTGGTATGACCCGCTCGGCTGGGCGGGATTGAACAAGGTTGCGACACCATACCAGTCCGCTTCGGTGATGGAACGGCATATCGACGAGCTCAGGGGCGATCTGAATCAAGTGCAACTGCAGATCGACCACTTGCGAAACACGCTCCCCAGAATGGAGCTGGAAACCAAGGCGTTGCAGCAGGGCCATCAGTGGGGAGAGATGGAGAAGCGCCGGCGAGAGGAACTGCGAACAGAAGTTGAACGGCTCAACGAACTGCAACATCGACGGGTTGATCTCACGGAGGAACTCCAGGCCTGTCGCGAATTCCTCGATCGATTGCGAGCTGGCGATTTGGGCGATCCACAGAGCCATATCGAGCACAAGATCACCCCGCAGAGCGAACAAGAGCTCCGGCAAAGCCGCCTGGCCGAGATGTGGGCCGCGGTCAGCGTGGGCGTCTTGATGCTGGGAATCGTCGCAATGGTCGGACTCGGGGTTGCCGGCTGGACCGTCACCCTCGGATTCATCGCCGGTATGGTCATCGTCATCGAGGCGATCCTGCGGCAACGCATCATCAAGTTACTTGTGACTGTTTCGATCATCCTGGCGCTGATAACCGGCATAATCCTCGTGTATGAGTTCTTCTGGTGGATGCTCGTGGTGCTCACCGTCGCGGTTGCGACGTTGATTATCACTGATAACGTTCGCGAATTGTGGCATCGGTAGTAGGGGAGTAGAGGTTGAGATGGACGGCGACCGAATGCGGGCGCGAGACATGGGTGTGGTTATCGGCAACGTTCCCAGCGGACCATTGAACGCAATTACGGACGTGGTCGGCGTGCAGGTCGGTCACCGTACCGTCTCCCACGGAGATCCCGGAGACGCGCCTGGCGCCGGACCTTCGCGGACCGGTGTAACGGCCATCTGGCCCCATCGAGACGACATCGTTCGGAATCCAGTTGCGGCGGGATTCTTCGCCTTGAGCGGAACCGGCGAGATGACAGGGCGAAGCGAGATCGAGGAGTTGGGCCGGATCTGCACCCCGATCGTCCTGACAAACACGATGGGCGTTGGAGTTGGCTATCATGGGGCCTGCCGCTACCTGATTCAGCACGACGACGGTGTGGGCGATGACGATGTCGGATTCGTGATTCCAGTAGTTGCCGAGTGTGATGACTCGTATCTGCATGACGCGCGCGGCTCGCACCTGACGCCAGCACATGTCGCTGAAGCACTGGACGCTGCGCGGTCAGGCCCCGTCGAGGAGGGCGCCGTTGGATCCGGAACCGGGATGCATTCCTACCGCTTCAAAGGCGGGATCGGAACGTCGTCGCGCGTGCTGGCGGACGGCGACGGCGGCTGGACCGTGGGCGTCCTGACGATGACCAATTTCGGCGCGCGGCATCGCCTGACAATCGATGGCGTCCCGGTTGGGCGCTGGTTTCCACTGACGGACACGCCCGTTCCAGACCGCGACGAAGGCTCCGGTATCGTGGTCATCGCCACGGACGCTCCGCTTGACTCCCGACAGCTCGCCAGGCTGGCGAAGCGCGCGTCGCTCGGGCTGGGACGTACCGGTTCGACCGGCGCCGATGGCAGCGGCGAGCTGCTTGTCGCGTTTTCCACTCGTTATTTGCCCCGCACGGACGAACCGGTCAGCGAGCATCGTGTGATCGACGGTCACTGGGTCGACCCGATCTTTGAAGCGGTGATCGACGCAACCGAGGAGTCGGTTCTTAATGCGTTGTTCATGGCGACCACGACCATTGGACGGCGCGGACGCACGCGGGAAGCGATTCCGCTGGACCAGGTGCAGACCATTCTCGAGCAGCATCAATACTGGTCAAACCGGTGATCTGGCAGGGTCAGTCGCCGCGGCGCTCGATTTCTGAAAACGGGTAGCCGCGGGTCTGAATCTTTTTCACTATGATGTCTCTCGTGTTAACGATCAGCTCGTGAAGCTCGGGATCACGCTGGCGAAGACCTGAATCGGCCAGTTCGTCTTCGTCAAGCACCAGGATCTCTCCATCGCACTTCTGAACCACGTCAACATAGAGATCATGCCAGTAGACCGTATCTCCCCGGACCATAGTCGGATGGGTGATATTGCAGTACCAGCC
>SKTL01000107.1 GCA_007122555.1 Thermomicrobiaceae bacterium
ACCCGGTCAACGGCTGTCGGCGCATACGCACCGGTCGCGTCGGCATTGCTTGTATGCGTTTCCGCGAATCTGATTCTGGCGATCGCCATTGGCCTGGGACTAATCGCGTTCGGCTTCGGAGCCACTGGCTCGCTCGCGTTCGGTGCGGCACTGGCAGCCGTCGGCATCGTATTCGGGGCAATCTCTGCGGTGGCGGCGCAGATCCCTCAACATGCCGGTGGAGCATCAGCAATCGCTGGAGTAGCGTTGGCGGTATCTGTAGGAATACGAGGTCTCGGGGACATCCAGGAGAGCGCGCTCTCCTGGGTCTCTCCGATCGGTTGGGTGCAAGCGATCCGGCCGTACGCCGAGGAGCAATGGTGGCCGCTGGTCCTGCCGGCTGGATTGACAGTTATGACCGCCGTACTGGCATTCAGCTTGAGCCAGCGCCGGGACGTAGGAGCCGGCCTGATGCCGACGAGATTAGGCCCGGCGAACGCGCCCAGCTGGGTCGGGACATCGCTGGGTCTGGCGATGCGGCTGCAACGGGGCTCGCTGATCGGCTGGACAATCGCCCTGCTCATCGCTGGCGCCTACATCGGCGCAATGGCCTCGGAGGCCGACGCTGTTTTCGGCGAGATGCCGGTGTATCAGGAGTATGTGATCGTGGAAGGAGCGACGCTCACCGAGGGGTTGCTGGCGACCTTCATCATGTGGCTGGTACTGGTCAGTACTGGATACGCGGTGGGGGCGGTCAGCCGGATCCGGAGCGAGGAAAACGCTGGGCACGCGGAAGCTGTACTTGCGGCGGCGGTCAGTCGAGTCCGGTACGCGACCAGCATTCTCGGAGCGGCGTTGATCGGCTCCGTCGTCGTTATTGGCGCGCTGGGAGCGGGGCTAGGGTTGGTCCGGTCTGCCGACACGGGTGACGCAAGCGAGTTTCTCTCGCTGCTGGTGGCCGCGTTGGCGCACCTTCCCGCCATCTGGCTGTTGATGGGCCTCGTCCTTGCCCTTATCGGATTCGCGCCACGAGCGATCGCCCTGGTCTGGGCTATGGTCGGGTACATCATTCTGGTCGAAATGTTCGGTCCGCTGATTGGATTGCCGAACTGGATGTACGAAGGTTCCCCGTTCCGCCACACGCCGCACCTGCCCGCCGGGGACGTAGATCTCCTGGCAATGACATTGCTGACGGTTGTTGCAATCGCGCTAATGGTTGTTGGTATTCTGGGATTCCGTCGACGGGACTTGTACGCATGAATACAGCCAATCGTTCGCATTAATTGAGACAGAGGGAGTGGCCCAGAGATGGCCGAGAACAATGTCGTCCTGCGTTTCGACAACGTCACGAAACGCTTCGGCGAGACCGTCGCCCTGGAAGACCTGACAATGACGCTCGAGCGAGGCGAGATCGTCGGGATGCTCGGGCCAAATGGGGCCGGCAAGACAACCGCGCTTCGCATCCTGCTCGGACTGATCAAACCGACCGAAGGTCAGGCGACGGTGCATGGATTCGACTGCTGGAACCAGCCGGTGCAGGTTCACCAGCGCCTCGCGTACGTGCCGTCCGAATTCAACGTCTGGCCGAACCTTACCGGAGGACAGATACTGGATCTGCTCGGTGCTTTGTACGGTGGATACGATACCGATATCCGGGAGGAGTACATCAGACGGTTCAACTTCGATCCGAACAAGAAGGGGCGAACCTACTCCAAGGGCAACCGGCAGAAGATCGCACTTATTGCCGCGCTCATGACACGGGCCGATCTGCTGGTGATGGACGAACCGACGGCCGGCCTGGATCCCCTGCTGGAACAGGAGTTCCAGACGGTCCTGCGAGAGGCGAAGAACCGGGGTCAGACGATACTCCTCTCCTCGCATGTCCTCAGCGAGGTCGAGGTGGCCTGCGACCGGGTCGCGATTCTGCGGAACGGCAGGCTGGTCGAATATGGAACGCTGCAAGAACTCCGGCATCTGTCCGCCCGCACCGTGGAGGCCAAATATCGTGGTGATCCACCGACGTTCGACGGTGTTCCCGGAGTTGAAGATGTCGTGTTCGAGAACGGTCACGTGCGATTACAGGTCACCGGGAGCACCGATCCCCTGATCAAAGCCATGGCGCAGGCGGAGATCACCGGCATTCAGGTTCGGGAACCGACGCTCGAGGAATTGTTCCACTCCTACTACGGAGAGGAGCCGGTGGATGGCCGGCGCTGAGTTTGCCGTTGAAAAGAGCAGCGAAACGGCCAGATCCACCCCCTTAGGGATCTGGCTAAGGCTGCTTCGCCATCACCTGCGATTGCTGGCGCCGTCCGGAGCCGTCTGGATTATCGGGCTGGTGCTTACCGCCGCGATCGTTGCAGGCGTCTGGATCGACACGTTTCCGACTGAGCAAGAACGCATCGCGCTGGCGATATCAGTCGAGGGCAACCCTGCGTTTGAAGCGATGTTCGGGAAGGCGATTCAGATCCATACAATTGAGGGCTTCACGATGTGGCGAGCGGGTGGCCCCCTCTTTCCCGCCATCGTAATCTGGGGAATGCTGGCGGCGACCCGTCTCGCGCGCACCGATGAAGACAGAGGGCACGACGAATTGCTGCTCGGTGGAGTGCTCAGCCGGCGGGCACTCTTTGTATCAGCACTCGTTGCGCCGCTCCTGGTGGTCACTGTATACGCGGGGTTGACCATGGCCGCGCTGTTGGCAATCTCGGATATCACGGTCCCAGGCAGCATGCGATTCGCGTTCGGTATGGCCGGCGGCTTTACATTCTTTGGCGCACTGGGTGCGCTGCTGGTTCAACTCACGCCAAGCCGGTCGATCGGCTTGCGGATTGGCTTGGGCATCATCGGTCTGACGCTGGCAATCCGGATCCTTTCGGTGCTTGAGCAGATGCCGAGCTGGCTCTCCTGGCTGACCCCGTTTGGATGGTTCTCCGAAATCGGTACCGCTGACATCGGGAGTAACGCGCCCTTCGTGTTGTTCGGCGGAGGTTCGGTAATCTTTGCAGCCACGGCTATCACTCTGGTGCGACGGCGCGAGATCCACGGGAGTCTGCTCCTTGGGGAGCGTGAAACCGCCGGCCCACATCCTCCGTATGAATCGCTCTGGAAGCATGAAGTGCGTCAGGACGCGCCGGCCTTGATCGGATTCGGCGCCGTTGGCGTACTGCTCGCCGGCATTTTCGGAATGGTGGCGAACGACTTTGTCGAGTTTATTGCCGAGTTCCCGGGATTTGCGGCATTCCTCGCCGAATTCGGACTCACTGATCCCACGGACCCGGCCGCCTACATCGGTTTGATCATCACCATGCTCGTGCTCGTACCTGCACTGTATGCCGCCGGACTCGTGGCCGGCATCCGAGAAGACGAGGCGTCCGGTCGACTGGCAACCCTGTTGATTCTACCGCTGGAACGGAGCCGCTGGTTGATCACCAGGCTGCTGGTTGGTCTGGCTGGAATCATCGTTGTAAGCCTGCTGGTTGGCTTTTCCGCAATGGTCGGCACGTCAATAACTGGAACTATGCTCGATCCGATAGACGCGCTGCGTGCGGGTCTCAATCTGATCCCGATCGCTGTCTTGTTTATCGGGCTTGGAGTGTTGATCTTCGGAATCCATCCACCACTGACCGGCCCGCTGGTCTACACGCTGCTGCTTGCGAGCTTCCTTCTGGTGTTGCTCGATGCGTTTCTGGACATTCCCGGCTGGATCATCGCGCTGTCGCCGTTCGAATATCAGCCGATGGTCCCTGGGGAGCCGGCCAATCTGGCCGTCTCAGCGGTGTTTCTGGCACTGGGTTTGTTCGGGGTAGGAGCAGGAGTCATTGCGTTCCGGCGTCGGGACATGATGATGGACTGACCGGCAACCGTCGGTGTTTTAATTGTAAGGAAAGAAAGACATGATCGCGAACAATGCCGAGCAT
>SKTL01000344.1 GCA_007122555.1 Thermomicrobiaceae bacterium
GGACGTTGATTATTGTGTTCGCAGGACTTGCTGGGTTGCTAGCGGTACCGGCAGTCTCGGCGAGCACAAGCGATGATTACGGACCTGATGAGGTTTTCTTCGAGCAGACCGGTCATTACCTGGGCGGCGAGTTTCTCGATTTCTGGCGTGAGTATGGCGACATCCGGACCTTTGGATATCCGATGACGCCGGAGATCGAAGAGGACGGCATGACCGTCCAGTACTTTGAACGCCACGTAATGGAGCATCACCCGGAGAATCCCGAAGAACACCAGGTGCTGCTCCGCCGGCTTGGCGCTGAAGCCCGGGATGATCGCGGTCTGAATGACCACCGTGCGTTCCAGGACGCCAGTCCAGCGGATTCCGGCCGGTTCTTCGAGCCGACCAATCAGAATCTGCAGCACGGGTTCCTGGAGTACTGGGAGAATAACGGTGGGCTGCGGATCTTCGGCTATCCGATCAGCGGAGAGTTTGAGCATAACGGCGTCCACGTCCAGTTCCTGGAGCGGGCGGTCATCGAATGGCACCCGGACAACCCGGTCGAGTGGCGCGTTCTGTTCGAGCGACTTGGCGCGCAGGCTGCCGACCGGGCGGGCGTGGATACGTCACCGCAGGAGCATGACGGAGACACGCCGCATTACGCGGACGACCTCTGGACTCCGCCGGAACCGAGTGGCCCGACTCCACCGGCTGGCGCGCCGAGTGATGAAGCCAAGTGGATGGAAGTCGATCTGACGAACCAGATGTTCCGCGCCTGGGAAGGTGAAACGCTGGTCTATTCAGCCGTTGCCGCAACCGGCCGCCCAGCAGTACCAACACTCACCGGTCAGTGGGAGACGTACGCTCATCTGCGCTACGACGACATGAGCGGCTGGACGCCGGACCGAGGATCGTACGATCTTGAAAACGTGCCCTACGTGATGTATTACGATCGTGGCTACGCGATCCACGGCACGTACTGGCACCAGCAATTCGGTACACCACAGAGCGCCGGTTGCGTCAATCTGACGATCGCAGACGCGCAGTGGGTGTTCAACTGGGCCGACGTCGGGACCACCGTTTACGTGCACGGGAATACACCTACCTGGTAGCCGGCGCCATAGTCGCTAGATCCACAACCCCCTCCTTGCGGATCCATCCTCCGTTCAGGATGGTTTCCCGGGGAGGGGGTGTGTCGAGGGTGAAACTGGGCATAAGACTCGAACCTCAGGTACCGGCTCACGCGGGAGGAGGATGAATGACTACTCAGCCGCTGAAATATGAGGTTGTTATCTACTGGAGCAATGGAGACAACGCTTTTGTCGCGGAGATGCCGGAGCTACCCGGTTGTATGGCCGATGGTGATACTCCGCAAGCGGCGCTTGAAGAGATTCAAACCATCGCCGAAGAGTGGATCAACACTGCTCTCGAGCTGGGGAGACTGATTCCCGAGCCGAAAGGGCGATTGCTCTCCTCCCGATGATCAGTCCACTCCCTACACCTGCACATCCCGGCGCTGGAACGTGTACACGGCCGCCGCAAGACAGATAGCTGTCAATACTAGCAGGATCAGGGTGTCCACGGGATCCAGCCCGTTGTTGATCGGGTCGTTATCAGTGTAGTAGTGGAACGGCGAGAGAAATCGGTAGGGTTCCAACCAGGAAATGATCATCGCAAACCCGTTGAGCAGGTAGGTGACGACTCCGACTCCTGCGCTGACGCCGATACTGACGCCCCGCTTGCCAGTCCAGCAGCCGAGCAACAACGCGAGTCCACCGAACAGGTAACCGAGCACAAGCGCCAGGAGCGTTACCTCACTGAGTCGGGCGAAACTGATGTCCATGTCGATAATCGCTGCGCCGACACCGATCCCGATTAAGTTCGCCAGCCCGAGCACCATCCCGCCGGCGAGCATCGCTCCGAACTTCTCCAGCACAACCTGAGATCGAGGAACCGGGTTGGCCAGGAGCAGATCCATCGTCCCGGCAGCTTCTTCCCCGGCAATCGCGCCAGCGCCCTGGGCGATGCAGTAGATCATGAACAACAGCGGGGTCATCAGGGCGAAGAGCTGACTGTTGAGATAGCCTTCCGGCGAGGTGATATCGGCGATCTCGCCAACGAAGATCTGCGCCGCGGGAGGCAAGTCCTCGAACAGGCGCTCCATCTCCGGCGCCGCCCCGACAGACGGGTACAGCAGCACCGTCACCAGGCCGAGCGCCACGATGCCGACAAACCACCAGAACAGGCCGCGCTGCTGATCCCGGAGCGTCTTCAGCAGAATACTAGGCACCGGTCGGCCCTTGATCGCTGTACAAGGCCATGAAGATCTCTTCCAGATTCGGTTGCTGGCTAATCAGATCGATCACCTCATATCCCGCAGCCGTCTTGACGACCGGATCGATCGGGCCGCTCAAGGTTCAGCGCAACACAGCGCCGTCGATCGTTATATCGTGGACGCCAGGCAAATCTTGAAATGCCTCGACCGGAACTGGTTCGGCGAAGCGGATTTCGAGTTTGCGGACCGCGTGCTGGCGCAGATCGTCAATCTCCTCGACCGCGATCAGCCGGCCGCCCCGAATCATCCCGACCCGGTGGCAGATTCGCTCGACTTCCGGCAGGTTGTGAGAGGAGAGGAAGATCGTCTGACCGTGCTGGCTCGCCTCGCTTATCAAGCCGAGAAACTCGTGCTGGATGAGCGGGTCGAGCCCCGCCGTCGGTTCATCAAGAATCAACAGCTCCGGTCGGTGCATGAACGCTTGAATGAGGCCGACCTTGCGCTTGTTGCCCTGCGAAAGGGCGCCGATTCGTCGAGAGAGATCACAATTCAGGCGTGTAGCCATTTGATCGACGAGATCCCAGTCAACCAGCGGTCGGAGCGAGGCGAAATACTGCAGCAGCTCCAGCCCGGTCATGTTCTCGTAGAGGCTCATCTCGCCTGGCAGATAACCGGTGCGCTGGCGGATCTCCACGCTATGCTTGCGCGTCTCCAGTCCGAAGACCTCAGCGTGGCCGCTGGTCGGGCGAATGAGATCGAGCAATACCCGGATCGCAGTCGTCTTTCCGGCGCCATTTGGCCCGAGGAAACCGAAGATCTCGGCCTCGTTTACGGCCAGGCTGACGTTCATGATGCCCCGGTCGGGCCCGTAGCTTTTCGACAGATCGTGCGTCTGGATGATGGCGTCAGCCATGGACCCGTCCTTCGTTGAGGCTCATACGTGCACGTCTCGGCGCTGAAAGGCGACGGCGGCGAGCGCGGTGAAGACAATTGATAGCAGGGCAAGCACAATCGCGTAGTTTCCGTTGAATCCCTGCAGCATCGGGCTGTGGCCGATGTAATAGTAGAAGGGCGAGAGAATGCGAAACGGTTCCAGCCAGTCGACGAGCGGAGCGAGCGTGTGGAGGAAGTAGGTTGCGATAGCGCTGGCCGAACTGACGCCGATGGCGAGGCCGGTCGCGCCTGTCTGACCGCCAATCAGCAGCGCCAGCGTCCCGAAGACCCATCCGAGCAAGACGCCCATTACCGTCGCCTGACCGGCGCGTGACAGACTGAAATCAACATCCAATATCACTCCGCCAATCACCAAACCCGCCCAGAGCGCCAGACCGATTACCGCCAGTCCGGCAAACATCGCGGCGGCGCTCTCAACGACGATCCGCCAGCGCCTGACCGGGTGAGCCAGCAGCAGATCCATGGTCCCGCGACGCTCTTCACCGGCTATCGCGGCGGCGCCCCGGCCAATGGCGTAGACCAGAAAGATGATCGGCGCAATCGCCGTAAACATGCGCAGATCGAGGTAGCCCGCGGCGGTCGAGAGATCGATCTGATCTCCCATCATCGCCCGGATCGCCGGCGGCATCTGCTCGAAGAGCGCTTCCAGCTCGGCGCCGCCATCGATCGATGGGTAGAGCATGATCAC
>SKTL01000354.1 GCA_007122555.1 Thermomicrobiaceae bacterium
AACGATCTCCACCGGCATGTTCAGGTCGCGGACCATACGACTGACGACCACTAGTTGCTGATAGTCCTTTTCTCCAAAGTACGCGGATGACGGCTGAAACAGATTCAGCAGTTTGCACACGACGAGACAGACGCCATCGAAGTGCCCGGGCCTGGCAATCCCTTCAAGGCGCTCGGTGACATCTGACAGGTGAATCGTCGTTAGCGCGTCAGTCGGGTACATCTCGCAAGGTCCCGGAAGAAAGACCGCATCCACCAACTGATCCTCGAGCATTGATAGATCACGCTCCAGCGTTCGAGGGTAGCAACTGAAGTCGTCACCATCGGCAAACTGGCGCGGGTTGACGAAGATGCTGACGCCAACTGCGTCGCAGCGCCGCCTCGCCTGTCTGATCAACTCCAGATGCCCATCGTGCAGCGCGCCCATCGTCGGAACCAGTCCGATCGCGCCGGTGACCCTGCGTCGCCAGGTCCGGAGCTCATCAATTGTTCGACATATCTCCACAATCGCTCCCAGCCGCCATCGCCTCAGGCTAACGCACTCTAGACTACGACATTTTTCCGATGGCCGGGGACAGGCAATTCTCCATACTGGGATTATCAAACGTTCGAAAGAATGAAAGGAATCATCATGCAGACACTGAACCAGCAGGAAATCGCCTATCTGGAAAGCCAGAGGCTCGGGCGCCTCGCCACGGCGAACGCAGATGGGCAGCCGCATGCGACGCCGGTTGGCTACCGATACAATACCGACACCGGAACGATTGATATCGGCGGTTATAATCTGGCGTCAACGAGGAAAGCGAGAGACATCCGGGAGAACCCGAGCGTTTCGTTCGTCGTCGATGACCTTGAATCGATCAAGCCGTGGAGACCGCGAGGGATCACGATCCGGGGATCGGCCGTCTTGCTGCATGATCCAGAAACGTCAGGCAGTGGCCCGTTCGGATCGACAAGGATTCAGGTTACGCCGGAACGTGTCGTTTCCTGGGGACTGGAAACCCCGGTGTTCGCCGCGCGCTAACCTCCGGCATTCGCGTTCTCGATACCCGTAAACGACGCGGTTTCTTGTTGCCGGGCCATGCTGTGACGGTTCTGTTGCACGCATCCTGCAATGCTTGACGCAATTGCGTTGCTCCAGGATGGATGATTAGGGTGCGAATCGCGGCGACCCCGAGCTCTCGTGATAATCGCGCCTATCGTAAATCACACGCTGTGGAATCGAGGATGCTGATGCTGAACCGAATTATCGTACCGCTGGATGGCTCGCAACTGTCACACTCCGCGCTGCCGCTTGCCCGGTCACTTGCCGAGCACACCGGCGCCGGAATCACGTTGTTGAGCGTGATCGATCCGCCGAGGGATTTCTACATTGCTCCGCAGGACGCATCAACCACCCGGCTTCGTCCGAAGGATATCGAACACCTGGCCGGGGAAGAGATCAGGATCCAGGAGTATCTCGACCGGATGAAGACCATGTTTGAGGATATTCGCGTCAGCACGGACATCAGACTCGGCAATGCCGCTGAAGAGATTATCGATGCGGCGGAAGCAACCGCCGGAAGCGCGATCGTTATGGCCAGTCATGGCCGAACCGGTCTCGGCCGCATGTTCATCGGGAGCGTTGCGAACCGGGTTGTTCAGGCGACGCACGTCCCGGTATTCATCAGCAGAGCGTCGTCGGACTCACGCGCCGAGTACGGAAAGCTAAAGATCAATCATGTGGCCGTCGCGCTGGACGGTTCGCGCCTCGCCGAGCAAGCGCTCGATAAGGCATACAACATCTTCCGGAACAACGTTCGCTACACATTGATCAGAGTTGTTGAACCCGTCGCGCCCGGGCAGTCCTACACGTCGGAAACGATCGCCCGGTACGAACGGGAAGCCCGCGAAGCGGCCGAAGACTACCTGGCCGAAGCTTCGGAGACGCTTATCGCACAAGGAGCGACCGTGTCCGCCGATGTCCGGGTCACGCAGCCTGCGTCCGGCATAACCAGAACGGCCGGAGAGTTCGGGGCGGATATGATCGCCATGACGACCCATGGTCGTTCCGGTATGGGACGATTCCTGATGGGTTCGGTTGCCGAACGGGTCTTGCACGATGCCGATCGCCCGGTCATGATTATTCACGGAACTGAAGATCCCGAGTAAGCAACGAACCACGCCGATCAGTTCACAATCATGCCTCCGTCATCAGCTGATGACGGGGGCATCATCACAAGCGAACGGATCACCCACGTGTCGAATTCCGACGACAACGAACAGCCGCAGAAGGACTACCTTGGGCGTATCCTGATCGGATTCATCGCGCTCGCGGCGATCCTCTGGGGATTGACCTACATTTTCTGATCAATCCGGATCGGAATTGAGCCGGTAAGCGATGAAGGTCGGGGCGCCATCTCGCCAACCAGTTATGACCTCTCCGTCTGGGTACTCTCGTTGCAACGCTTCCAGGACCGGACGATATTCACCGACGAGCACGAACACCGGACGCCCACGTTCCGGGTCAACGTCCAGTCCGAACCGCCCGAACTCGTCCGACCGGTCTTCCCCCCGTACGTCAGGCCCGAGAAACTGACGCGGCTCATAATCAACTGACCACCGGTTGGACATGAAATAGAAATAGCTGTCGCCCGGCGACTCCGCCATGAACATCACCGCATCGTGGAACTCCTCGGCGAACACCCAGCGTTGCTCGGGCGACTCCGCATGCACCACGAAATAGTTGCGCAGATCAGTTATGACGCCAATGGACACGATGATCGCCAGCAGCGCCACGACGATCCAACCCAGCCTCGCTGTCAACCGGTTTCGGGCGAGTCGGATCGTCTCAATCACGCCAACCGAAGCAAACACGGCCAGAAACGGGGCTATGACAAGTGTCCGGCGCATTTCACCCTGTTCCGTCAGCACCGTGGCAAGCGGCATCAAGACAACCAGCATCGCCCCGATCCAGACAACCGGCTCACGGTAACGCAACAGCGCTGCAACCATCCCGGATAGCGCGATTGCCAGAATCAGCACCGGCGCCACCGGAGTAATGCCGGTTGCGTCGACATAATCCACGTTCGGAGATATCGACAGCTCCCACCAGAAGCGCCCGTATTGCTCGAGCACGTATCCGGCCTGCGCGATCAGACCGTCCAGCGCCCGCCATTCGTCGGTATCCCGGACTGAATGCCGGGTGATCGAATTCACGTACATTTCGCTGTTGTTGAGCACGAACCAGAGCATCGGCAGCAACGAGGCGAACATGGCGCCGAAGAACGCCGCTCCATGGCGCAATACCTCGGACCCCTGAAGACGCCATCGCGAGGCGAGATAGAGCGCGACAAAACTGCAGAGTATCGCCAGCGTCAGTGGATGTGCGTTGTAGACATAAATCCCGGCGCCGGACATCAGGCCGGCCGCCGCCCACCAGGCACGCGTTCCGGCTCGAGCCGCCTGCGCGATGACCCCGACGGTCAGAATGACCCAGAGCGGCCAGGCGGGCAGCGGAAACGCAATCCGGGAAAAGTGGATATGCCAGCCGAGCACGGCCAGAAACGTCGCTGACAACAACGCGACAGGTATCCCCAGACTCCGACGAACCACATCAAAGAGCGCCGGGATCGCCAGCGTCCCGAATATCACCGCGCTGATTCGCACCGCAAAAACCGTGTTGTCCCAGAGCCAGACGGTCAGCGCCGCCAGGTAGAACGGGCCGGAGGGTTGGCCGAGCGCGGACGGAGAATAGGGGTCAATCACGAACTCCCGAAGCACCCGCTGGCCTTCCATGCCGACGATCGCTTCGTCGCCGTGCAGCCCGGTCGGAACAGACGTCAGTTCGACTACCCGAACCAGGAATGCGACGGCGGTGATCAGCACGACAAGCGCGGCAGTTTCCCAGGAGC
>SKTL01000273.1 GCA_007122555.1 Thermomicrobiaceae bacterium
CCAGCTGCTCGACCGGTACCTGGACTTCTTCCTCGTCACGCAAAACGGTCGCCTCATCGGGGCTGAGCTCCATCAGCGCCCTGACCGCCCGGTGAGTTCGCCCGAGCGCGTAGTGCTCCAGCGCATTGCCAAGAGAGAAGAGGAAGAGCAGGACGCCACCCTCGGCCCAGCCGCCGATTGTCGCGGCGCCGATAGCGGCTGTGACCATCAGCAGGTCGATATCGACGTGCTTCTGCAGGAGTTCTTTGATTGCCTGGTAGGTGGCGTAGGTACCGCCGAACAGGTAGGTGAGAATGTAGAGGATGAGCTGGGTTCGGTCAGAGATCAGATCGAGCAACCCGAGCGTCCAGCCGCTGGCCAGGAAGATCCCGGTCAGGACCGTCGCGATCATCAGGCTGTGCTGATAGAGCCAGGATTGCTCCTCCTCGTCGCCCGCGCTTTGCTGTGGAATTGTCTTGTCTGCGGTCATTGGGTGTCGCTTCCGGCAATTGATAACGAGTATCAGGTGAGAATAAGTCTCATTTACTGTTTGCTATCTTAGCCCCGGCCCCGGCTGAAGTCAACCGTTACCCGTAGTGTCTGTCTGAGCGCGTGACAAACGAGTCGGAAGCGATTCTCAGGCGTTACAGTCAGGTGACAGGAACGTGAATGGGGCGAGCGACTTGATGGTCGAGCAGCTCATGATCGTAATGGGAAAGGCGCAAGCGTGGCCTGAGTCAATGTACTCGCCGGTTCTCAGAAGAGAGGCGTTCGGCGAGCAGATCCGCTCGTGTTCGCTGCATGTGTGAGTGATGTTGATGCCCTCACCGTGAAGCCGTTGAGCCTGATCCTCCCCTCTCCCGGGATTGGGAAAGGGGTTGGTGGGTGAGGGCCGAGAGCACTATCAGGAAGCGGCGCCAACTGTTGCTCGCTGCACCGTCGCCGGTCGACCACGAAGGCGCGTCTGCGCCATCGCTTTGAGAACGCGATCGCTGGTATCGGTTGGAACATCGACGAACGTGCTGTCGTCGAGAATCTCGATCTGACCGATTCGCTTTCCGGGGATTCGGGCTTCGTTGGCGATCGCCCCGACGATGTCGTTCGGCCGGATGCCGTCGTTTCGTCCCAGATCGATCAGCAATCGGTCCATGCCTGGCTCCAGGCCGCCCATTGCGGTGGGCGTCGGCTGGGTTGGCTCCGTCATCCCGCGTTCTTTCATCAGCAGCGCCAGGGCGGCCGCGGCGATTCGTTCCGGCGGGTGTTGCTCCATCATGTCGTCGATGATCGGGATTGCCCGCTCGAACGAGTCCCCATCGATGACGCCCGAAAGCTCGTTCGCCAGGATCTCGCGGTGCCGGCTGGCGACCTCTTCACGGCTCGGAACCGGCTTCCGCTCCATGCGCTGCCCGGTGGCGTGTTCGATTGCGCGCAGAAGCCGGCGCTCGCGCGGAGTCACCAGCGTGATCGCGTTACCGGTTCGTCCCGCCCGGCCAGTCCGGCCTATCCGGTGAACATATGATTCCGGATCGTTTGGGATATCGTAGTTGATCACATGGCTGATGTTTTCCACGTCGATTCCCCGAGCCGCGACATCTGTTGCTACGAGCAGCTCGGCCTGATTCCGCCTGAAGCGGAGCATAACCCGGTCTCGCTGAGTCTGGCTGAGGTCGCCGTGCAGGGCTTCGGCGGGATAGCCGAGCGACTGCAGTTTCTGGGTCAGCTCGTCGACTTCCCGCTTGGTGCGGCAGAAGATGATTGCCGAATTCGGGTTCTCGACGTCCAGAATCCGGGTGAGCGTGTCCATTTTCGCCCGAGGGGTTACCTCATAGTAGGTCTGACGGGTCGCCTCTACGGTTACATGCTCGGATTGTATGGCGACCCGCACCGGATCCTGCAGGTGCTTCCGGGCCAGCGAAACGATGCGTGACGGCATCGTTGCCGAGAAAAGCGCAGTCTGACGCTCGGCTGGAACGTGTTCCAGGATCCATTCGATGTCTTCGATGAAGCCCATGTCCAGCATCTCGTCGGCTTCGTCGATGATGACGGTCCGAATCTGGCGCAGGTCGAGCGTTTCCCGACGAATGTGGTCCATAAGCCGGCCCGGAGTGCCGACAACGACATCAACGGGATAGCGCAGCGCCCGGAGCTGCCGTTCAATCGGTTGTCCGCCGTAGACGGCGAGCGACCGGATATTCCGGGTGCGGCCGAGCTGGTGAAACGTTTCGGCAACCTGCACAGCAAGCTCGCGGGTTGGCGCCAGCACGAGCGCCTGCGGCCGTTTGGTATCGGTCTTCAGGTGCTGGATAATCGGCAGCGCAAAGGCTGCGGTCTTTCCGGTGCCTGTTTGCGCCTGAGCGATCAGGTCTTTGCCTGCAAGCATCACCGGGATGGCCTCGAGCTGGATCGGGGTTGGTTCTTCGAACCCGACAGCCGATATGGCCTTGAGAATATGTCTATTAAGGTCTAAATCCGCAAAAGCGGTCACAGTGTCACTCCTTCGTCGTCGATGGTCATGTGTGCCCGGAAAAAGCGGTCGTTCCGCTCAATCATGGCTTCGAATGCTGCGTCGCGAAAAACATGCCCGGTGTCCGGGTAGAGGTAGAACGCAACGTCTCGTCCGTGTGATTTCAGTTTGTCACAGATCTCGGTCGCCCAGTGAACCGGGCAGATCACATCATTTTCACCGTGATGCATGATAACGGGCGCATCCACGGCGTCGAGATAGTTAATCACCGACATCTGTTCGAAACTCTCCGGCGCAGTCTCCGGTGTGCCGTAGCGCTCGCTGAAAAGATCCGGACTGCGTACGGTCGTCTCCGGCGCCCGAGCCCAACGAGTGCGACGAGCTTCGTATCGTTCTGCCTCGCGGCCGGTTACGGCCCCGAGCAGCGCTGCCGCGCGGATACCGGTTGTGGTCGCCAGGCATTGCAGGGTTAACCCGGCGCCCATGCTGTGCCCCATCATCGCGATGCGGCTTGAATCTGCATCCTGCAATTCTTTCAGCGCCGCCGCCAGGTTCCGCACATCGTGCAGAAAGCCTGGTTCCAGCGCGGTTTCTCCCGCGTCCGAACTACCATAATTCCGGTAATCGGGCGCGATCGTCAGATAACCCCGGCTGGCAAGCGCGCGCAACTCGTGTTTTGTGCCTTTTCCGGGATAGTAACGGTCCGGTGGGAAGAATCCATGGTTAATGATGACGGCCGGAAACGGTCCGTCACCATGCGGTCGAGCCATCAGACCGGATATCCGGAGCGACTGACTTCGGTAGCTCACCTGCCAGACGTTAAACCGTTCATGCTCTTCTGTCTGCTCTCCGCAGACGAAATCCCCACCATCTGGTGGCTTCTGGCGAATCCTGTCAATGAAGAACTGTTCGGGCTGGTTCAGGGTGTGCTTCCGGGTCATCATCGCTCCGGCGGCGATCGCGCTCGTCTTCAAGCCGGATTGCAGACCTCTCCTGAGGTCAGCTCTGACTATACAGCGTGCTGTCCACCTTATGCTACATAATCTGTCCTGATTGACAGCCGATAGGCGACATGCTATTCGATCTACGTCCGTTTTGCCGTGCTTGAGAGGAGCCTGCTGTGACTGAGCGCAAACGCATCAATGCCCGGATGATCGTCGGATTCAGGGATGGCGAGCACCGGCTGCTGGAAGATGGATGCATCGTTGTCGAGGACAACGAGATCATTCACGTCGGCAAGGACTTCGATGGTCAGGTTGATCAGATCATCGACGCGACGAATCGTGTTGTCACGCCTGGCTTCATTAACTCCCATACGCATCTGGCCGGGTCTCCGCTGGACAAGTCGTTTATTGAAGACCGCGGTCGCAGACAGTTTTCGATGACCGGACTGGTGGAGATGTTGCCGGTCCGTGGCGCCGCCCAGGATCGCGAGGGCTCCGAAGC
>SKTL01000192.1 GCA_007122555.1 Thermomicrobiaceae bacterium
AGTCGCTTCGGTGTCTGACAGGTCTGCACTGCGAATGTTCGTGATGACACGGTCTGACCACCCGGTTATGTGGTCACAACAAACTGGAAGGGACCCCCAATTCATGCCTCGGATGAACAAGGTAATCGAACGACTGGAAAACGGGGAACTGGCGTTCGGGCCGTTCCTGCCCGCCGGCTCGATACCAGACGCTGTCTGGGCCAGCAAGTCCGGCTATGACGCCGTTGTGTTCGAGATGGAGCACAATTCCTTCAGCCTGCATGATCTCCGGCTGTCACTGCAGTTTATGCTCGACCGAAAGCAGATTCTCGATTCCGGATCGCCGGCCCCGGCGGTCGCGCCCTTCGTGCGAATTCCCGTAAATGGTCGCGAGCGCAATCAGTGGATCGTCAAGCAGGTGCTTGACATCGGCGTCATGGGAATGGTCTTCCCGATGATCAACACGCCGGAGGACGCCGTCGCCGCGATTCAGGCGTGCCGGTATCCGCACCCTGGCGATTCCAACGATCCCGGACCGGTCGGGCAGCGAGGTCACGCCCCGAACAACGCCGTTCGCTACTGGGGACTGACCCAGCCTGAGTATTTCGATAAGGCGGATGTCTGGCCGCTCGATCCGCAGGGCGAGATCCTGCCGCTTCTGCAGTGTGAGACGATCGAATCGGTCAACAATCTGGAGTCGATCCTCGATGCGGTTCCCAATCCCGGGCTGATTCTGATCAGTGAGAGCGACCTTTCGGTGTCATTGGGCGACAAGGGGGAAGACACCCCGCGTCTTCGTGAAGCCGTTCAGAAAGCCGCCGAGATCTGTCGATCCCGCGGTGTGCACTATGGCTCGCCGCAGGTCAACGCCAGCAACATCGAGCAGCGAATCGCCGATGGGTTCACATATTTGATGCCGCCGCTGCCGCGTTCTGACGAGGTCATGACGCGCGGTCGGGAGATCTTTGCGAACAAGAACTAGCAAATCGCGTATTGCGCCGAACCGGATACGGGAAGCGTCCCCCGATGGTTCCCGTATCCCACGGGACTGAACCCTATCGTTGCTGCCGTCCCGCGGAGAAGTTGCTGTGAAAATCACACGAATAGACACCATCACATCCTCACGGTATCCGAACCTGTTCTGGGTCCACCTGCATACGGACACGGGCCATATCGGGCTCGGTGAAACGCAGACCGGGCCGGAGACGGTGTCGAGCTATGTTCACGAGACGGTCGCCCCCTACCTTCTTGGCAAAGATCCCAGAGCGATCGAAGCCCACTACCGGGCATTGAGCGCCAAGACGATCCATCGTTCAATGGGCGCCGAGACGCGAGGGGTGTCCGCTATCGATATCGCCCTCTGGGATCTCTTCGGACAGAGCGTCGACCTTCCGATTTACGCCTGCATGGGTGGTCCGGTTCGCCAGGACATCAGGATCTACAACACGTGCGCCGGATACGGGTACAACGTCTACAAGGGTAAACACGTGGGCGTCAGCTTTGACGAAAGCTGGGGCGTCGGAGAGCACGAAGGACCCTATGAGGATCTCCAGAAATGGCTGAACAATGGCCAGACCGGCGATCTGGCGCGTGAACTCCTGGACATGAACATCACGGCGATGAAAATCTGGCCGTTCGATCAGTTTGCCGACGAAACAGATGGCCAGCACATCACTCCATGGGAGATAGAAGCCGGCCTGGAGCCGTTTCGGCAGGTGCGCGATGCGGTCGGCATGCAGATGGAAATTGCGGTCGAAATGCACTCGCGATGGAATCTGCAATCTGCGATACGGATCGTGGAGGCGCTTGAGGAGATCCGTCCTATGTGGATTGAGGATCCGATTACCATGGACAATCCAGGGGCGCTGGCCGAACTTGCGAGCCGGACGAGCGTGCCGGTCACTGCTTCGGAAACGTTGTCTACTCGATTTGCGTTCCGGCAATTGCTGGAGCAGGGCGCGGCCCGAATCGTGATGCTCGATCCAGGTTGGGCAGGCGGGCTTTCCGAGTCTCGAAAAATAGCCGCAATGGCGGAGGCGTATCACCGTCCGGTTGCGCCGCATGACTGCACGGGTCCAGTAGTCTACACGGCGGGGACGCATCTCTGCCTCGCCACCCCGAACGCGATGATCCAGGAGGGTGTTCGAGCGTACTACAACGGCTGGTACCAGGATGTCACGACGAATCTGCCGCCGGTTGCCGACGGCCGGGTAACCGCGCCGGACGGTCCGGGACTCGGTATCGCGCTTTCGCCCGAATTACTGGCTCGTGACGATGTTGCCATCCGCACGACCGCGTTGTAACGTGTCTGTGTAATCCGTTTTCCGAAATTGAGAGGAGATGATGGGCAATGAAGCTCATCGTGGCGAATGGCTGGGACCCCGAGGGTCTTGAGGATGTCAAGAAGAGTTTTCCATCGATCGAGTGGGTTGATGGGAAGACACCGGAGGCGATGAACGAGCATATCGTTGACGCCGAGATTGTCTACGGTCACGTCAACAGCGAGCATATGAGCCGGGCGAAGAATCTCAAGTGGGTTCACTCGCACAGCGCTGGCGTTGACTGGGTGTTGCGAGTGCCCGAGTTGATCGAAAGCGACGTCGTTGTCACCAATACGACCGGTGGCCACGCCGATACGATTTCCGAGCACACGATTGGCATGCTTATCTCATTGACGCGAGGATTTCCGCATCTGGCGCGCGCTCAGTCCGAGAAGCGCTGGGGACAGCCCCTGGAATTCACCCCGATCGGGCTTTCCGGCCGAACCATGGGCATCATCGGCCTGGGCAACATCGGAAGCGCGATCGCCCGGGTTGCCAGCGCGATGCAGATGAAAGTGAACGCAGTTGACGCGCGGAAACTCGAGAATCCACAGTACGTGCAGGAGTGCCGGGGTCTGGACCAGCTTCCGAAGCTCCTCAGCGAGTCGGACGTGATCGTGGTGACCGTGCCCTTCACGCCGGAAACGAAGGATATGATCGGTAGCGACGAGATCGCCCAGATGAAGGACAACTCCTATCTCATCGGGATTTCCCGCGGCGGGATCATCAATCAGGAGGCGTTGAAGAGCGCCCTCGAAAGCGGAAAACTGGCCGGCGCCGCGGTGGACGTAACCGCGGTCGAACCCTTGCCGTCTGATGACCCGCTGTGGGACGCACCGAACCTGATCATTACGCCACATTGCTGCGGGACATCGGAACAGACGTTTCGGGAAGTGACCGAGTACCTCCGGACGAATCTGAACAAGTATCTCGCCGGGGAACAGCTGGTCAATGTGATTGACAAGCGACTGGGGTACTAGCCCTCGTTCGTCAAGAATGACGAAGCAGGAATGGCCGGCGAGTGAATCATCGCCGGCCATTTCGCGCGTTGCATCAAGTGTGTTCGCGTCAGGAACCGACGGTCTTCAGCCCTGCGGCCGCGCCGGAGAGCATGAATCCCATATCGCTGCCGGCGGTCAGGAACTGGAATCCCTGGTCGGCGCGCATTCGGGCCTCATCCGGACCGGAACACGCGAGGCCGGCGGCCTTCCCGGTGTTCTTGCAGGCCTGAACAACCTGCTCCAGCGCTTTCACGTGACGCTCTTCATTCGGAGCGTTCCGCGGGTCGAGTCCCATCGACAGCGCCATATCAGCTGGTCCGGCCCAGCAGCCATCGACGCCGTCCACCGCCATGATCGCTTCCGCGTTCTCAACTGCGGTGATGCTCTCGATCTGAACGGCGACAAAGATCTGATCGTTGATCCAGTCCGGATAGTCTCCTCCGTACTGAACTGCGCCGCCCCATCCCCAGGATCGTTTTCCAACCGGTGGCAGACGGCAGGCCTCGACAGCGCGCTTTGCATCCTCGGGCGTGTCAACCATTGGGATGACGATTCCCATTGCGCCTTCGTCTAG
>SKTL01000077.1 GCA_007122555.1 Thermomicrobiaceae bacterium
ACGGTCCCCAGAGCCACGTGCGCGACGTTTCCAGACTGGCGACCGGCTCATCCCCCGACAACCAGGTCGCGCCAAAAGATGGCAGAAGCGCCTCGCGGAGCGCCGCGTTGGCGTCGAGCAGCCCGGAGCCCGTCCCGGCCGTGCCCTCGGCGAATGTCATCTGCGCTGTCTCCCGCAGCAACGATCGAACCTGATGGACGTCGAGGTCCGGATTCACCGAGTGGATGAGCGCGGCGGTTCCAGTCACGATTGGCGTTGAGAAGGACGTCCCCTGCACGTTGGCGTAGACGTTGCCCTCCTCCTCCCGATAGTAGGTCGTCAGCACGCCAACACCCGGAGCCACAAGATCGGTCACGCTGACCCGTGAGGAAAACCACGCCATCTCCGAGCCGTCCAGCGTAGTCGCGCCGACGGAGATCGTCGACTGCGAACTCCCGGGAAACGAGACCTTGTCCGGTTCATTGCCGGTTGCGGCGACGACGATAACGTCGTTCGCTTCGGCATAGGTAAGCGCCTGCTCCAGGCGGGCGCTCTGTGTCTCCGAGCCCAAACTGAGATTGATTACCTTCGCGCCCATGTCAACCGAGTCTTCCACCGCCACGGCGATGCGGCTGACGGGCGCCCCGTTAGTGGTGCCGACCCGCATTGGCAGCAACTGGACATTCATGCTTGCGCCGGCGATGCCGATCCCGTTGTTTCCCGCGGCAGCGATGATTCCGGCGACGGCGGTTCCGTGACCGATCAGATCGGTTGTGTCGTCATCATCATAGCCGTCGACATAGTTCTTTCCGGGGAGGACCTGCCCCTGCAGATCAGGGTGGTCGGCCCGAATTCCGGAATCGACCACCGAGACAATCACGTCAGGATTGCCCGACGAAATCGCCCACGCCTGCGGCAGATTGACCGTCTCGGCCCACTGCTGATCAGGAAAGCCGGGATCATCCGGAACGAACGGTTCCTGATACTCGTAGATGATGTCCGGCTCGATGTAGTCGACCGCCGGGTGATTACTCAACCGGGCGATAGTGTCAGCAGCCTTCGTCTCGCCATCGAATGACACAACGACAGTGCTGCCGCCTGAACCAAACGTTCGCTGGGTGGAGTCGCCAAGGAACGAAGCGACCTCGTCCGTTCCCTGGAACGACGCCCAGGAATCGTTGAGTTGAATGATCCAGTCGCCAGTCGAGGTATCCATGTCCGAGTTGTCGGCGGTTTCAGCAGAAAGTGAACCCGGGAACGCGACAAGCGCTGTGAGGAGCATAAGGAGCGCGAAGCGGAGCCGTTTTGGCAGCAGTTGTTTCAATGCGAGGTCCCCCAATTATCCGCCAGCCGGATGATTGACTGATTCGAATATGTGTCATCACCGCTCGCGCGGCACATCTCTGGAATTCTACGATTCTGTGACACGACGAACACGGATCAGGCGCCGTTCAGGCGCGCTGAACCATCGTCCGCCACAGCGTACTCACTCGTAAAACGAACGAATCGACCGCTGGTGACGGTCGGGCTTGTCAACGTAACCGGAATTACAGTTCTGTAACGGCCCGCGCGGTACTATTAGAGTGTCAAAACCGCACCGGTTTTGCACGACGAATTCAGCACTATACATCGCTTGCGAGGCGTATGGCATGAGCGTAAAACGATCTCTTCGGTTCATCATTCTGGTCGCGCTTCCCTTGCTCGTGGTTCTCGCCGCCTGTGGTGACGACAACACCGGCGCTGGCGGCGAAGGAAGCGAGCTGGAACACGACTTCGCCTTCGTTCCCTATCAATCAATCGGCAATCCGGACGGCGAAACCGAGATGATGTTCTCGGAGCTGTTCGAAGAGGGAAAACCGGTCGTCCTGAACTTCTGGGCCGGTCAGTGTCCCCCATGCCGGGCGGAGATGCCGCACTTCCAGCAACTCGCCGATGAATTCGAAGATGATTTCATACTGCTCGGTATTGATGTCGGCGTCTTCACCGGCCTCGGCACCGAACAGAACGCGCTCGATCTCCTGGAAGAACTCGACATTACCTATCCGACCGGCCGCGCTCTGGAGCGCGATCCGCTGATCGATTACAACGCGACCGGCATGCCGACAACGATCTTCTTCCATGCGAATGGCGAGATCTCCGACAGGCGTATTGGAATGATTCTCGAGGATGAGATGCGCGAAAAGCTGGACGACCTGTTCTAGACGCGTCATGAACGGCGCACGTCCCAAGAGCCTGTTCATATAACGCCATCGTCAGTCCGTCCGGCAAGCGAACGAATGTGAGAGAAGCGAGACATATGGCTACTTCGACTCAGAACAACACGCGACAGTTCTCTCGGCGGGACCTGTTCTCAATCATCGCTGTACTCGCGGCCTTCGGAATCGCGATCGCGGCCGCGTTCGTCACCGGAACCGGCACCGGACAGGTAACCCGCGGCGTTGAGAATATCTCCTTTACCTGGCAGAACTGGCTGGGCGACTTCGGGACCCTCCTTCCGGTCGGGTTCGCGTTTGTCGCCGGAATGGTCGCCGCGGTGAATCCCTGCGGGTTTGCAATGCTGCCGGCCTATCTGGGGATCTATCTCGGATCAGCCGAACAGAAGGCCAAACAAGGCGGCGCGTTCTCCGGCACAGTCGTGCGCGCCCTCTCGGTCAGCGCAATGGTGACCCTCGGCTTCATTATTCTGTTCGGCATCGCTGGCATTCTCCTGAGCATCGCGACGTCGACGATCGCTCAGTACCTTCCCTGGATGGGCCTGATCATCGGGGCTTTTCTGATCATCGCCGCCGGGTTGATGCTCAGCGGAAAAGTCCTGTACTCCTCGCTCGGGGAACAGGTCGCCGACAAGCTGGGCGGCAGCGCGCAGCAAGCGAGCGGTCGCGGTTATCTGGCGTACGGTCTCGGATACGGCGCGGCGTCGCTGAGTTGCACCCTTCCGATTTTCATGGCGGTCGTCGGGAGCACGCTTGCCGTCAGCGGCATCGTCCCGGCAATGGCTCAATTCATCCTCTACGCGCTCGGCATGGGTTTCGTGATCACCATGTTCACGCTGAGCACCGCGATCTTCAAGTCCGCGCTCCTCGCCAACATCCGCGGGATTTCCCGATACGTCCAGCCGGTTAGCGGCGTCTTGCTTCTCCTTGCCGGCGCCTATATCGTGTACTACTGGCTGTCGCTGGGCGGACTGTTGGAGACGATCATCTAGACGGACGGCGAGGACACATGCAGATTGCGATTATCGGCGCCGGCGCCATCGGCGGTACGGTCGGCGCATTCCTTACCCGAGCCGGTCACGACGTGACCGCTGTGGACATCGTTCGGGAACACGTCGATGCGATCAACAGGGACGGCCTGCGTATCTCCGGCGTCCGGGGCGATCAACGTTACCCGCTCAAGGCTATTCACGCAGACGAACTCGACGGCCCCCTGGACAACGTCATCCTGGCCGTCAAAGGCCACTTCACCCATAGCGTTGTTTCCAGCCTGATCGCCCCGCGAATCACCAAATCGGGATACGTTGTTTCGCTACAGAACGGCCTCAACGAAGCCGCCATCGCCTCAATCATCGGCCCGGAGCGAACCGTGGGGGCGTTTGTCCATTTCGGCGCTGACTATCTGGAACCTGGACACATTCAACTCGGTCAGGAGCAGGACATATTCCTCGGTGAGCTGGACGGATCAGATACCTCCAGAGTGTATGATCTTCAGGCAGCGCTCTCGGCCGTTATGCCGACACACATTACCGATAACATCCAGGGGTACCTCTGGGGCAAACTGGTGTATGGCTCCATGGCGTTCGCCGTTTCCACGATCGACGCGCCAGTTCCGGAGATCCTGGCCGATCCGCGCGGAGCTGCGGTTGCGCTCGCGGCGTGCGCGG
>SKTL01000018.1 GCA_007122555.1 Thermomicrobiaceae bacterium
GCGCGCTCGGCGGGTTGTTCCTGATCGCGATCGGCCAGCGAACCCGTCACGATTTCATTCCGTATGGCGCCTATCTCTGCGCCGGGGCGATCATCGTGCTGCTTCTGCCGTAACGACGTCCTCAGACGATTTTCGCCGTCATGGTTTCGCAATATACCCGGTAACCGGTAAACTGCGGACCAAACTGATTGCCAGTCGTGAATCATCCTGGGATGATCAGCGCATGTGCGGAATTGGACTCAAGGGGTGACCGCGCTGAAGAGATTTCGGGGGAGTGAATGAGTAAGCCACAATCAGACGTGATCGTTCTCGGGCTGGGAGGAATGGGCGCGGCGGCCGCATATCATCTGGCGGCGCGCGGAAAGTCGGTCATTGGCATCGATCGCTACCAGCCGGGGCACCGATACGGGTCATCACATGGGAAAACTCGGATTATCCGGGAGGCCTATTTTGAGGCGCCGGAGTATGTGCCGCTGGTTCGACGCGCCTATCAGCTCTGGCGTGAGCTGGAGAATGGCTCGCGCCAGGCGCTCCTCTCGATTCACGGACTTCTGACGATCGGAGCCCCGGAGTCCGAGCTGGTTCAGGGGGTCCTCAAGAGCAGCGAAATGTACGGAATTGCCTGCGAATCGCTCGAGCGGGATGAGATCATGCGCCGCTTCCCCGGAGCGGTCCCATCCGAGGACATGGTCGGAGTCTACGAGCCGACTGGCGGATTGCTCGATCCCGAAAAATGCATTGATGTTCATCTCGACCTGGCTCGTCGCCACGGAGCCGGAATCCGCGACGGCGAGCGGGTCACCAGCTGGCGAAGCACCTCCGCCGGCGTTGAAGTCGTGACCGACCAGGATACCTACCGCGCCGGCCAGCTTGTGATCACTGCGGGGCCGTGGACGGGCAGAATTCTCAGCAACCTCGAACTCCCCCTCGAGTGCTGGCGCGTGTTCTTCGCCCATTATGATTCGGTCAAGCGCGACTACTACACGCCGGATGCCTGCCCGATCACGCTCTGGGATACGCCGGGCGGCTCCTACTACGCAATTCCGTATCTGCCAGGACAGGGAATGAAAGTCGGGCGGCACGATACCGGAGATGTTGTTGATCCGGAGACGATGAAACGAACGGTGGACGTGGCCGAGCTGCGCCGGCAGACGGAAATCATCGAGCGGTATATGCCCGGCTCAACCGGACGCGTACTTGAAGCCGAGACGTGTATCTACACGGTAACGCCGGATCATCATTTCATTATTGACCGCCATCCCGAAGACGAAAACGTCTTCTTCGCGTGCGGGTTCTCCGGGCACGGCTACAAGTTCGCCAGCGTAATCGGCGAGATCATGGCCGACCTCGCCGAGCAAGGCCGAACCGAGCATCCGATCGGATTTCTCTCGGCTGATCGGTTCGTCGCCGGGCGTTCATAGAAACCTCATTGCCTGAAGTGGCTCAAAGCGGTTGTAACCTCCCCGACGGTGTGTTTGGATTAGCGCTGCGCGATGTCAGGGAGGAGATACGATGGCGTATCGCATTCGATTGCTGGTTCCAGCGAGCTATACCGATGAAGCGCGAACAATGATCGAAGAGCATCCCCGCGCCGCGGTGGTCGAGCGGAGTGTCTGCAGTTTTCAGCCGGGCGCCGATGTCCTGGTGATTATCAGCAGCGAGCCGCGGATTATTCACGGATTGCATCGCTGGTGGATGGATCGCCGAAACGAACGCAGGGCGGATCCGCCAATGTCGATCGTTCAGCTGGACGATTCGATCATCAACTTCAACGACCATACCGCCGACGAACTGGAAGCATTCGGACGTAACGAGGAGTTGCCGCGGGCCAGTTAGCCCGGCTTCTCCGCCGGACTGGCGGGCATTTGCCCGGTTGATTATGTCTGTCGCATGAGGACGGCCCCATAGCTGGCGACGAAATAGTGATCGCCGGGCGCCAGACATTCTCCGTCGTTTGTAACGCCGGCCGCAGGACGATTTGTATCGATCAACACCTGCCAGCCCGAGCCTCCGTTGTTCCCGGGCAGCGTGAAGTTAATCGCGCGTCGGTTCGCGTTCATCAGCATCAGCAACGTGTCGTCGGTTACGAGCTCTCCAGTCTCGTCCAGTTCCTCGATCGCATCGCCGACCATCCTGAGGCTGAACGCCCGGAACTCCGGATCGGCGAATTCCTCGGACGTCATGTCCTCCCCGTCAGGCCTGAGCCAGTTCAGATCGTCTAGCGCAGAACCATTGAATGGTCGCCCGAAGAAGAACGACTTGCGTCGAAGGTTTGGATGCTCCTTGCGCAATTCAATGAGCCGTCGAGTGAAACTCAGTAACGTTCGCTGGCGTTCACCGAGGTTCCAGTCAAACCAGCTGATCTGGTTGTCCTGGGCGTATGCGTTGTTGTTTCCCCGCTGGGTGCGGCTGATCTCATCACCCCCGAGCAGCATTGGAACACCCTGCGACCAGAACAGTGTCGCCAGAAAAGTGCGTTTCCGGCGCTCCCGAAGCTCGATGATGTCGGGGTCGTTCGTCTCCCCTTCCACGCCGCTGTTCCATGAGATGTTGTAGTCATTGCCGTCGCGGTTGCGCTCACCGTTGGCGTGGTTGTACTTCTTCTCGTAGGTGACCAGATCGTGCAGCGTGTACCCGTCGTGCGCGGTCACGAAGTTGATGCTGGCGGTGGGCGACCGACCGTCGTTTCCATACAGATCGCTCGAGCCGGTCAGACGGGTCGCCATTCCGGCGCTCTGCCCGTCGTCTCCGCGCCAGAATCCGCGGACGGTATCTCGATACTTCCCGTTCCATTCCGACCAGCGGACGGGAAAGTTGCCGACCTGATAACCTCCTTCGCCGATGTCCCAGGGTTCGGCAATTACCTTGGCGCGAGAAATCACCGGATCCTGGTGGATGACATCGAAGAATGAGGCCATTCGGTCGTACCCGCCGGCTTCTCTCCCGAGGGCGGAGGCGAGATCGAAGCGGAAGCCGTCGACGTGCATCTCCTCGATCCAGTAGCGCAAGCTGTCCATGATTAGCTGCAGGACCTGCGGATGACGCGTATTTATGGTGTTGCCGGTGCCGGTGCGGTTGACGTAGGAGCGTAGATCCTCATCCGGGAGCAGGTAGTAGACGGCGTTGTCGATGCCGCGGAATGAGAGGGTCGGTCCTAACTCGTCGCCTTCCGACGTGTGGTTGTAGACGACATCGAGAATGACTTCTATACCTGCCTGATGCAGTGTCTTGACCATCCTCCGGAACTCGGTTACCTCTTCGCCGGCTTCCCGGTTGCTGGAGTAGCGAGCCGCCGGAGCAAAGAAGTTCGTGGTGTTGTACCCCCAGTAGTTCGACAGTCCCTGCTGACACAGGCGCTTGTCATCCAGCATTTCGTGCACAGGCAGCAGTTCTACCGCTGTGACGCCGAGCCGGGTCAGGTATTCGATGCTGGCCGGGTGCGCCAGTCCGGCGTACGTTCCCTGCAGTTCGGGCGGAATGTCGGGGTGTTGTTTCGTAAACCCGCGGACGTGGACCTCGTAGATGACTGAATTATTCAGCGGAGTTTCCGGGCTCCGATCGCCTTCCCAATCGAATGCTGGATCGACGACCATTCCCTTCGGGACACCCCGGGCTGAATCCCGATCGTCAAAGCTGAGATCCGCTTTGGCGTCATCAGGATCGTATCCGTGGATCGGTTCATCCCAGTTCGCCTGTCCCACGAGAGCCCGCGCGTACGGATCGATCAGCAGCTTGTTCGGGTTGAAACGATGCCCGTTCAGCGGTTCGTACGGCCCATACGCCCGGTACCCATAGAGCTGACCTGGCCCGATCCCGGGCAGATACCCGTGCCAGACGTGCTGGGTCCGCTCCGGTA
>SKTL01000318.1 GCA_007122555.1 Thermomicrobiaceae bacterium
AGCCAGCGATCGATCGATCGGGTCAATCAGGCAGTAATCCGCCCCCCGCTCGAACACGCGCTGGTCGATCGTGAAGCGGCTGTCCGGAAGATCAGGGAACTGGACACCTCGAATCTTCGCGACGAAGTTCGCGACGAATGGGAACGCGTGATTCAGTCGATCGAGTTTGCGGATCCGTCCATCGCGCTTGATGTCTTCAGTCCGTACCTGCTGGAGCGCCCGACGCCGTTGCTCGACCATCTTCCGGTACGACACCTTGTGATTGTGATCGAACCTGAGGCAGTCCGGCTGGCGCTTGATCAATTTGCCGCCCAGGCCGAGGAATTGCGGACGAACCTCGAGCAATCAGGCGAACTTCCCGCAGGACTTCCGTATCCGTACTTCACAGGAGAATCGATTATCGGAGCGCTTCAACGCCGCCGGGCGATCATGTTTGGCGACTTCGAAAACCCGGACGACGACCTTCCGTCGAGTCAGGATGAAGGGCTCGGATTTGATCACGCTCCCTTGACCTTCACCGGTAACGCCGAAGACTGGATCGAGCAACTCCGCGACTGGTGGCGAAACGGCTGGCAGATACGCATCGCAACCGAACAGAGCGAGCGCGTCCGGGAACTTCTGGCGGACCATGATCTCTCGCCGTCCCGAGAATCTGAATCAGGTGCGAGGCTTGACATCGTTCACTCGCCAGTTCAGCCTGGCTGGACGCATCCTGACGCCCGGCTCGCGCTCGTTACCGATCGTGAGCTGTTCGGATACCGGCGTCAGGTCCGCATGCGCTCCCGGCGTAAGCGACCGCAGCCGGGGCTGCTGGAGTCGCTCAACCCGGGTGACTACGTTGTGCATGTCGAGCACGGAATCGCCCGTTACGACGGTCTCACAACGCTCGATTCCACTGGCGCTGATCGAGAGTACCTGATCCTGCAATACGCCGGCACAGACCGAATCTATCTTCCGGTCGATCAAATTGACCGCATCACTCGCTATGAGAGCGGCGGCGTTGAACCGAAGCTAACCCGCCTCGGATCTCCGGAATGGAGTCGCGCCAAGCAACGCGTACGCCAGTCAGTGCGGGAACTGGCGTTTGAGCTCTTGCAGCTCTACGCAGCCCGCGAAGCGAACGCGGGAGTGCAGTTCCCGCCGGATACATCCTGGGACATTGAGCTGGAAGAATCGTTCCCATTCGACGAGACCCCGGATCAGCTCACCGCGATTCAAGCAGTAAAGGGCGATATGGAGACGGCGCAGCCGATGGACCGGCTTGTCTGCGGGGATGTTGGATACGGGAAGACCGAGGTTGCGCTTCGCGCCGCCTTTAAAACGGTGAACGCTGGCTATCAGGTAGCGGTGTTGGTTCCAACGACGATTCTCGCGCTCCAGCACTTCTACAATTTCCGGGAGCGCCTGGCGCCCTTCCCGGTGCACGTGAGCATGCTGTCGAGATTGCGTTCGAAGGCCGAACAGCGTGAGATTCTGAAAGCCGCGGCGAACGGTAATGTCGATATCCTGATCGGAACACATCGCCTGCTCCAGAAGGACGTTCAGTTCGGCAATCTCGGGCTGGTGGTCATTGACGAAGAGCAGCGATTCGGAGTTGCTCACAAGGAGCAGCTCAAGCGCTTGCGAGCGAACGTCGATGTTCTTACGATGACGGCTACGCCAATCCCGCGGACGCTTCACATGGCGCTTTCCGGCATTCGGGATCTCTCCGTGATCAATACCCCGCCCCGCGATCGTATTCCGATCCGCACGTTCGTCAGCCCAACGTCTGATCACCTCATCCGTGAGGCGATCTTGCGCGAGATCGGGCGCGGCGGCCAGATCTATTTCGTTCACAACCGGGTCCAGAGCATTCACCAGGTTGCGGCGAAAGTTGCTGAACTCGTCCCCGAAGCGCGTGTCGGTATCGGACACGGTCAGATGGCCGAAGACGAGCTCGAAGCCGTCATGCTCTCGTTTGTTCAGCATGAGTTCGACGTTCTGGTCTGCACCACGATCATTGAGTCCGGGGTCGATATTCCGAACACCAACACGATCATCATCGACCAGGCCCAGAACTTTGGGCTGACCCAGCTCTATCAGCTACGAGGACGGATCGGACGCAGTCATCAACGCGCCTACGCCTATCTCGTATATCCAGGGAATCGCGCGCTCTCCGCGGAGGCGCAGGCACGGCTGGAGGCTATCCAGGAAGCCACCGACCTTGGCGCCGGGTTCCAGATCGCCCTGCGGGATCTGGAAATCCGCGGCGCCGGCAACGTGCTCGGGGCGGAGCAGAGCGGGCACATCGCCGCGGTCGGATTCGACCTGTACACACGCATGCTGGCGACGGCAGTCGAGGAAATCAAACAGGGCCGGCCGATCGAAGAGCCGGAGGCGGTGTCGGTCGATCTTCCGATCGCCGCGGTGATTCCTCCCGAATACGCCGGAGACGAAGAAACGCGAATCGAGCTCTATCAACGGATCTCTTCCGCACAGTCGTTCGGGCAACTCCGCGATCTGCAGGCCGAACTCCTGGATCGATTTGGCGTGCTGCCAGAACCAGTGCAAACCCTGTTTGAACTGGCGCGCCTGCGCGTTCGCGCCAGCAACCTCGGAATTACGTCAATCGTGGAGCGCGACGGAGAGATCTACGTCAAACCGGTCCTGGGAAGCCGACTGAGTCAATCGGCGCTTCGCAAGGACCTGGGGGACGGCGTTTATGTCACGCCGAACCAGGTCAGAATGGTGTTGAATCTGCTTGAGGCGGCACCGCTGGACTGCGCAAAACGCGTCGTCTCGGAAGTCGAAGAGTCTGGCGCAACCGTGCTCGATGCGGCGAGCTAGTACTCGATTTCGTCGTCCTCAGCTTCCAGTTCTTCGATGATTTGCCGCGCCTCTTCGTACTTCGCTTCAAGCACGTAGATCGAATGCTGGTTTCCCAGGGTCGAGAAATACGCCATTCCCGGGCCGGAAGACTTGACCATTACGTCAATGCCCTCGTCCCGGAGCACGCTTGCCCACAGACCAGCAATGATCTCGTTCGGCGCTTCTGCTGCAACGACAATTCGGTCGCGATCGGGATTGAGCTCTGCCATTACCTAGTCCTTGAAATATGCGATCGTGACTCCATCGCCGCCTTCGCGATAATCAGCAAGATGGAATCTTGACACCGTCGGATGAGACTTCAGTACATCATGGACGATACCACGTAGCGTCCCGGTGCCTTTTCCGTGCACAATCCGCACCCATGGTAATGATGCCTGAGCCGCATCATCAATGTACTCCTCGAGCTCCCGCATAACCTCTTCGGCTCGTTTGCCCCGAAGGTGTATTTCATTCTCCACTCTGGGCGCCGCCGGAATCTTGATCGTCGCCCGCCCGGATTCCCGGGGAAGAGGTCCGCGTTTTCGCTTGAGAAGCGCGACCGGTTGAGACACCTTGAACGACCCCACCAGAAGCTCAGCCTGATCGCCGGAATCATCAAACCCGAGCACTTCTCCGGTCATACCTAGTGAGGGCACATCAACATGATCGCCGACCCGGATCGGCTCATCGGGTCGTGGAGGAGCAGGTTGGCGCCGCCGCTTCTTCCGCAACTGATCTTCAACCTGTTTGACCTCGTCGCGCGCTTCATCAGCCGACTCCGGTTCCTGCTTTCGGGATCCGTTGCGTCGATGCTGCTTCGTTGCGGGTTGCGGTTGCGCAGGTGGAGCAGCGGCGGCGTTCTCCAGCCTGCGGATCAGTTTTCGGGCAGCATCCAGCTCGGACTGCACTTCCGCCCGGGCTTCCTGTCTGGCCAGGTGCCTGGCTTCCTCCGCCTCTCGCCTTGCTTCTTCAGCTTCCTTACGCGCCTCGCGACTTGCTTC
>SKTL01000117.1 GCA_007122555.1 Thermomicrobiaceae bacterium
AAGGCGCTCAACCAGAGCACCCTGCGCTGAATCTGTTCGAGCGCCGCAAGACGATCATCGCTGAGCGTCTGTTCGCCGACAACGCTGGCAATGTCAACCGGATCATCTATCGGAAAGGCATGAGACATAAACATACTCCCGTCGCGTCGCAAAAATGCAACAGGTTATTGCAACGTAGCATTCGCGCGCCTGTCTGAAGCATTCTACGCCAGCAGCATACCGGACACAATCCAGGCCAGCGCTGTGGGAATCGCCGTTGGCTCTGCAGACAATTTCGAAACCCGTTCTCCTTAGACGGCGTTCACCCGGAAGCAGTTAAAGGCTCCAGTTGACTTGGCGCCGAGACATGCGTCCAGAAGCCGTGCTTGACATTCAGGCACAACTCTGTATACTGTACGTACACATAGTGAGCGGAGTGGAAAGGGTCTCCAATGAGCGTCAATGAGCTGCACATCCCGAGTCAAGAGTTCGCGTTCGAGCAGGCGCTGAAGTCTGACGAGCGAGTCCAGCACGAGTTCGGAGAGCTCAACCGGCTGCTGGCGGAAATCGATCTTCTCGATTCCGATGAGGTCGAGCAACAGTCTGATCCGAACTGGCGCATCAACGACTATGAGGTCTCACGCTGGCGAATCATTGTGCAAGGCAATACGCGGCTCGATCGGATCGCGCAATTTCGCAGCGAGTTGCAACAGCGCGACGACATCATCGATGCCCGGGTTGAACGATTTGACGGAGGCGAGATCGCTATTCGCCTGGTGACCACCGGCGGCATACCGATGGGCCCGCTTGAACGTGCGGTCTGGTCGCTGACTCATGATCAGCCCAGGATCACGCAAACCGGCTGATTTCCGCCTTTGCGAAGCACCGATTTACAATCAGAATAATGCGGCGCACCAGATGTTGACGAGCCGGCGCACCCTTGCGCCGGCTCGCGGCGCGTCCAGAGTTTCCACATCGCAAGAGAAGATTCCTCGGCCGTCATGGCGAGAACGCAGGATAATTCGACCGACCTTTCGGGACCTTTGTGTGCCTGCGATCGACTTGAGTACCGGCTTGTCCGTGACCCCAGCACGTTGACGCCCCAGGGGGTGTACGGATACTCTGATTATGGAGATCCGAGAATAGCGAATGACTCGCTCGCCCCGCCTACATCGTGCTGAACATCGAACGCATCCGGAGAAGGCGCCACCATGTCTCATCAGGAACCACGCACCAGGCCGGACCATAACACCCGGGGCAAACACGCCGAACCAGAGTCTGCACTGCTGAAACTGCTGGGGACGCTTTCCGACGACTCAGTGGAGCATCTCGAGCTTCGAGACGAGATTCGACGGCTCATCGAGCTGCTGGAACGCATTGAAACGCTGGCGGAGCGCGATCTGGCGAAACTTCAGGCATCAGCGCCATCCGCGAGTCCGTCGCATGATGAACCGCATGCCGAAGAAGTTCCCGGGAAAGACACGGCAGGGAAGGCTGAGTTGGATATCGGAGGGAACGTCGTTGCCTTCGATCCAGCCGAGTTCGTTCATCCACCTGAAGCTGCCTCTCCGGTGGCGTTTCCGGAGAGCGAACCGGCAGTTGAGCAACAGCCCGATCCGGAACCGCCCGACTATTCGCGCCTGGTTCACGATTATGAACCCCGCAGCGAGCAGATTGATGACCATCTCGAACGCTGGTGGGTACACTTCAACGGAGATGTCAGCCTGGAACGGCTGAGACGGCTCCGGAAGGAAATCAGCGAATCGCCATTTACGCTGGAAGCGCGGTTTGATGAGATCACCGACGGGTTGATCGTATTCCGGTTAGTCACCGAAGGACACCTCAGCATGAAGCAGGTCGAATGGATCGTTGAACAGGTAATGAACTCGGTTGGACTGAACCGAGACGCAGCGATCGTTTCGCGAAAATAGGAACGTGGTGAGCACCGATGGGATTTCACGGCGATCTCGAAGACCTTCCACTGCAGGACATTCTGTACGTGATTTCCAGCCACGGGAAATCCGGGATGCTGACGCTGGATACACCATCACACGGCATCTCGTTGCGGTTTGATCGCGGGGCGGTTGCGTCAGTGACAACCACGGACGGGTCACTGAAGATCGGTCAGTTGCTGGTGTCTCAGGGATACGTGACCGAAGAGCAGGTCGAGCAAGCGCTCGGTCTTCAGGCGGTCAATCCGGATTCAGCGCGGATCGGGGACGTGCTGATCAACGTCGGATACGTTACCCGTGAACAAATCCAGGACGCCGTCAACGCACAACTGGAAGCGTCGATCTTCCGCATTCTCGTGCAACCCGGCGGCGCATTCTCCTTCGAACCATCCTCAGACGTTCAGACCGACCCGATCGCCAGCGGCATCAGGCTCGAGTCAATGGTCCTGAACGCGTTGCGCCTTGCCGACGAATGGGGATCGGTCCATGATGCGACCATGCAGGTGGAGCTGACCGATTCATTGATCGACGCATCGACGATAAATGAGCTCTCGGACGCCGAACGCGCGCTAGTGATGTCCGTCCTCAACGGTGATACGACGATCGACGTCATCGCCCTGCGGAGCGGTCTCGATTCGAACCAGTTCCGAGATGCGATCGAAAGACTGAAACAACGCGGGTTAGTCCAGTTTCGTACACTCGAGACAGCTGACCATCCCAGGGCGACCGAGAGGCTGAGCTTCTCCGGTTAGCCGGCGACGAGCATTGCAACCTCGTCAGAAAAAGTGTAAACAACATACATGGCGAGAGAGAAGATTGACGCAGCGATGCGTGGCAAGCTCGACGCCCTGCGACTGCTCGAGCTACTCACCGCAGTGAGGCGACAGTTATGGTCCGGTTCGCTGTCACTGCAATCAGCCTCGCAATCGGTGACAATCAAACTCGATTGCGGTTCAGTGCGGTCAGTCTCGATCAATGATCGCGCGTTTCGCATTGGGCAAGTGCTGATTCAACTCGGTCTAATCACCGAGGAACAGATCGAGCAGGCGCTTGCGCTGCAATCGATCGCCACAGATCCCGAGCGAATCGGCGAAGTACTCGTCGATGTCGGGTACATCTCCGAGTCCGACATCAGCCAGGCAGTAGCCACTCAGATTGCATCCGTGTTCAATATCATTTTCCGGGACGGTGACGGCGAATACTCCCTGGACCAGGAGGTGGAACCGTCGACGATCGGTCCGCGTCCGGACGTGATGCATGAACCGCTGATCCTGACCGCGCTCTTTCTGGCCGAGTACTGGATTGAGAACGCTCCGAAACGAAATGAGTCAGGCTCATCTGACGCATTGGCGAACGAAGATGTCGTTCCCGGGCTATCACGCGAGCAACAGGAGTTTGTCCAGCGATTCTCGATCGCGCACCGACGAGTCAATGAGATCCTGCCTGATCCGATCCGATCACGTGAACGTGTCCAGAAATGCATCGAACACCTGATCGAGCACATCCTGCTTCACATGCCGGAGAGCGAGGATTCTTCCGCCACCGAGCCTGACGGCGAGCCGAAGGAAGCGCCCGCCTACCGCGTTTCACTCGTCGACCGGGAGATTGACATCTGGGATCTGGCGGACCTCACCCGAAACGCCAGACACCTGCTGCTCTGCCTGCTAAACGGCGAAGACCGCCTCAGTTCCCTGATCGCCGAGCAGCGAGCACTCACAGATAACCCGGAGCGGGCCATCCGTGAACTTACCGCTGCCGGATTGATCCTGGTCGATACCGAGGAGGAAGGAAGCGACCAGGAGAAGGGCCGATCAAATCGCGATGGCGGGACGGTTATCCTGCGATTTCTCCCATGATCGCCGGCCTGCCGGGTCGGCGCTAGCGCCCATCGGTCAGAACGACCCCGAGCAGGTTCG
>SKTL01000420.1 GCA_007122555.1 Thermomicrobiaceae bacterium
AGTTCGCCGAACCGGTTGACAACCCGGTGGGCGCGTTCTGATACGTCGTCCGGACAATTGTGAAGCGCATACCCGACCATTCGCGCCGAACGGCCGGCGCCGACAAACCGGGCGATCCGTCCGTAGGTCGTTACCCGGCCTTCAGGGATCTGCAGAACGACTGCGTATACGCGATCCACGAATGGCGATGAATTGCCTTCAATCTCATCCGGCATAGATTACCCGATGCGTGACGCTTGACGCGCCAAATTGATTAGATTGACTGAGCGGCGCTTCTGGAATGCGCCGACGTGCGTTCCGCCCGTTAGACTCACTTAATGCCGTCGGGTACACTTCGATATGCGTACTTATCATTCTGACTGCTTGACGCTTGAGAAACTGAGGTACTGAGAACATGCGTGGCCTGTTAACAAAGATCTTCGGTGATCCGAACGAAAAGGCGCTCAAACCTTACTGGCAACTGGTGGCGGAGGTCAACGAGCTCGAGCCTGAGTTCGAGCAACTGACCGACTCGCAGTTGCGAGAGCTGACGCCTGAGTTCAAGTCGCGCCTGCAAGACGGCGAAACACTCGATGATCTTCTGCCAGAAGCGTTCGCCGCGGTTCGTGAAGCATCGAAACGCACGCTGGGCCTGCGCCACTTTGACGTTCAACTTCTTGCCGGCGCTGTTCTTCACGCGGGCAAGATCGCCGAGATGAAGACTGGCGAGGGCAAGACGCTCGTAGCCACGCTGCCCTTGTATCTCAACTCACTCGCCGGTCGTGGCTGCCATCTGGTGACGCCGAATGACTATCTCTCCCGCGTGGGCGGCGGCTGGATGGGCCCGATCTATCACCTGCTCGGCCAGAGTGTCGGCGTGATCGTTCACAACTCCGGATTCATTTATGATCCCGACTACACCGATCCGAATCCCAGCGCGGACGAGCGCTTGAATCACTGGGTGGAAGTTGAACGCAAGGAAGCCTACGCAGTTGACATCACCTACGGAACGAACAACGAGTTTGGATTCGACTACCTCAGAGATAATCTGGCGTTCACCAAACAGCAGCAGGTTCAGCGAGGGCATTTCTTCGCGATCGTTGACGAAGTCGACAATATCCTCATCGATGAAGCCCGGACGCCGCTGATTATCTCCGGTCAGGCGCAGGAGCAAGTTGATCGCTATGCTCAGTTTGCTGATGTGGCGAGACGATTGCGCCCTGATGTCCACTTCGAAATCGACCTGAAACAACGGTCGGTTACCTTGACCGAAGAGGGTATCGACCGGGTCGAGAGTCTTCTGCAGATTCCCGAGGCCGAGAGTCTCTACGACGAACGCCATGCCGACAAGACACATTTTGTCGAGCAGGCTGTGAAGGCCGAGGCGCTCTTCCAGCGCGACAAGGACTACATCGTCCGGGACGGCGAAGTCATCATTATCGATGAATTCACCGGCCGCCAGATGGAGGGCCGCCGTTACAGCGAAGGTCTGCACCAGGCGATTGAGGCCAAGGAAGGCGTGCGGGTCCAGCGGGAGACCATTACCCAGGCGACGATTACGTTCCAGAACTATTTCCGGATGTACGAGAAGCTCGCCGGCATGACCGGTACCGCCGAGACGGAGGCCGAAGAGTTCAATCTCATCTATGGCCTCGAAGTCATCGTGATCCCGACCAACCGTCCGATGGTTCGCGATGATCTCGGCGATCAGGTCTTCCGCTCCGAAGAAGCCAAGTTCAAGGCGGTCATCCGCGAGATCGAAGAGATGGTGCAGAACAGGCGTCCGGTTCTGGTCGGCACCACGTCGATCGAAACCAGCGAGCGCCTCAGCAACATGCTTCGCCGGTCGGGCATTCAGCACGAAGTGCTGAACGCCAAGCAGCATGAACGCGAGGCCGCTATTGTTGCAGGAGCGGGACAGCCCGGCGCCGTGACAATCGCCACGAATATGGCCGGCCGTGGCACCGACATTGTGCTCGGCGAAGGTGTGAAGGAAGCTGGCGGCCTGCATATCGTCGGCACCGAACGACACGAAGCCCGGCGCATTGACAACCAGCTCCGCGGGCGCGCCGGACGTCAGGGAGACCCTGGGTCCAGCCGGTTCTATCTCTCGCTCGATGACGAACTGCTGCGCCGCTTCGGATCCGACAAAGTCACCAGCCTGATGGAACGGTTGGGCATGGATGACGACACGCCGATCGAGCACAGCATGATCTCGAAGACGATCGAGAACTCGCAGACCAAGGTGGAAGGCCATAACTTCGATCTGCGGAAGCACCTGGTGCAGTACGACGACGTGGTCAATCGCCATCGTGAAGTGATCTACGGCGAGCGCAAAAAGATCCTCGATGGCGAGGATATGCGTGACAATGTTCTGGAGATGATCCACGAACAGATCGAAGTCATGGTTGCGGCCAACTGGCCCGAGGATGACCACATCGAACCCGACTATGAGCGGATTCAGCAGGCGTTTGCCGCGATGGTTAACGACCGCAGCGTGGTCACGGTTCGAGAGTTGGAAGGTCGGGATGAGGACGAGGTTGTCGGATTCCTGATCGAGAAAGCCGATGAAGCCTACGCCAAGCGCGAGGCCGATATGACGCCGGACACGATGCGCCAGATCGAGCGACTGGTCATGCTCCAGGTGTTTGATCGTCTCTGGATCGAACACCTGACCACGATGGATGACATGCGTCAGAGCGCCGGTCTGCAGGCGTTCGCCCAGCGCGACCCGCTGCAGATCTACCGGCGTGAAGGCTACAACATGTTCCAGCGCCTGCTGCAGAACATTCAATACGATGTCGCCCATCAGATCTATAAGGCGATGCTGGTGCCGGCGCTGCAGAAGCCGGTCGTTGAACCTGGTCAGGAGAGCCATGGCGAGGCTCCCCGGCAACAGACCGTCCGCAAGAAACCGGAAGAGAAGGTCGGTCGGAACGATCCGTGTCCCTGCGGCAGCGGCAAGAAATATAAGCAGTGCTGTGGCGCTCCGGCCGCGCTCAAGCGCACCGCCGGCGTGAACTGATCCATTCTCCGTAATCGCATTCCAACGAAGCGACGCCCGGGTCTGGCCTGGGCGTCGCTTGCTGTTCGGCGGCCCCGGCCTCCTGAACTGCCCGAGGCCAGGCTCGACCCGGAACCTCCCTGTGCTAAGCTACTGGCGCATGAAGACCATGAGAATGGCCGCAGGGCCGCCGCAGGGTAAGACTATGCACCTTCTCGAACGCGACGGCGAAATGGACGCACTTCACCAGTTACTGGACCTGGCTGCCCAAGGGCGGGGGCGGCTCGCTCTGGTTTCTGGGGAAGCTGGGGTAGGCAAGACAAGTCTGGTCCGAGCATTTGCACGTCTTGTCCGTGACTCGGCAGATGTGCATATAGGCACGTGCGACCCGCTTGAGACACCGGAGCCGCTTGGTCCACTTCTCGATATTGCGCCCGGACTCAGTGAAGAACTCAATACTTTGCTCGACCGGGGGGGACAGCGCCACCGCGTGCTCCAAACCTTTCTAGCGTCGCTGAAACAGGGACGTCTTCCGAAAGTAGTCATTCTCGAAGATGCCCACTGGGCAGACGAGGCGACGCTTGATTTCCTGCGGTTCGTTGGCAGGCGTGTCGACTCGGTTCCGGCCCTGGTTGTGGTGACTTTTCGGGACGACGAGGTTGTCGAACAGCATCCGCTTAGAGTTGTGCTGGGCGATATCGCTACTTCTCCCGCGGTGAGCCGAATTAAGATTGCGTTACTCTCTCTGGAAGCGGTGCGAGATCTGGCTGGCAATAGCGAACTCGATCCGTTTGCCCTGTATAGTCGTACCGGCGGGAATCCGTTTTTCGTCACGGAAGTGCTGGCAACAGGAAATGATGG
>SKTL01000417.1 GCA_007122555.1 Thermomicrobiaceae bacterium
GTGCGGAGAGAGAAACACTGGCCGGAGGTCAGGCGCTGACATTCCGGACCCGTTCGTCGCCAACCCGGCGGGTAATGCGGTGATGGTCGAAATACTCGAGCACGGCCTGGGCGTATTTTCGTGAGGTTCCAAAATGGTCCCGGAATTGCGCCAGCGTGATGCTTCCGTTCTCGTCGATCAGGGTCAGCACTTGCTGCTTCATGTCATCGAACGCCTGTCGGGTAAACACGATTGACTCGTCAATTCGCGTCACGTCTCCGGTCTCGGTTAGCGCCATAACCAGCTCGGTGTCGAGGCCGAACTCCGTTGGAGATGGCGGCGAGAATGGGGTTGATTGCAGGGCGGCAAGGTACTTATCGATACCCTGGCGCTGCTCGGGCGTGAACCGGATCTCGTGTTGCGGCCGCCTGATGACGTTCCCCTCGTCGACAATCACGCCAGCATCAGCCGCGCGAGCGACGACTTCCTCAAACGCGCGCTGCGGCATGTCAATCCGGCTGCGGACCTCTTCCTTGGCCATGCCTTTTCGCAGCGGGTTCTTCTGGTGATACTCGCCCAGCATCTTCTGAATGCGGTCGAGCGTATCCCGGTAGCTGGACCAGGCCAGCAGGAAATCTGGCGGCGTCAGCGTGCTCTCGGCTGTTGCTCCACGCTTGAGGTGGATGATGTCCTCGCTGGCGAGCAACTCATACGCCGCCGCGCGGATATCGTCTTCGGGAAGCGTGATGGCGCGGAAGAGCTCGCGGAGTTCCCGGGGCTGATCTCCCAGCGTCTGCAAGAGAATTTCCTGAGGGGAACCAGACGCCAGCGCTTCAAGGCCATCGATGACTTCTTTGCGGAAACGTCGATGCCGCCGAGGATGGGGATCAATGACCAGCCCGCCGCCGATTGTCTCACTCGGGGACGGTCGCCGAACGATGAATCGGTCTCCCCGCACCGCGGCAACCGGTTTCGGGAATCGAATCTGAATCCATCCCTCATTGCCCGGCTCGATCTTTTCGGCATCGAGCAACGTCACACGAGCGACGGTCTCGGACGACCCCACGAAGAAATCAACCTCATCATTCTGCTCAAGGGCGAATGGGGCGTTCTCGACGACTCTGACCCGGGCATCAAGCATCGTGGTGGGTCGGAGCCATCCGGGAGCCGTAATCACTTCTCCTCGCATTACGTTCTCGACCGATACACCCGTCAGATTGACCGCGGTGCGCCTGCCGGGATACGCCTTCTCGACTTTCTCCTGATGGCTTTGCAGGCCCCTCACGCGCGTGCGACGGCCGGATGGCTGGAGCTCGATCTCCTGACCGACTTCCAGCGGCCCGCCGAGTAGCGTTCCGGTCACGATCGTGCCAAATCCGGTCACGCTGAAGACGCGGTCGATCGGCAATCTCGGTTTGCCGGTTTCGGTATGCGGCGGAATGCCGGAAAGCAACTCGTCAAGCGCCGTGCGGAGCTCGTCGATTCCCTCGCCTAGCAATGCCGAGACGGCGATCATCTGCGCGCCGGCGTACGGGGTGTCCTGCAGCCGTTCCCGGATTTCCTCGACAACCAGCTCGCGCCACTCCGGCTCGACCATGTCTATCTTGGTGAGCACCACAAGCGCCCGTTCAATCTCCAGCAGGCCGAGAATGTCCAGGTGCTCCTCGGTTTGCGGCATCGGTCCCTCGTCCGCCGCAATGACCAGCATCGCCGCGTCGATCCCGCCCACGCCGGCGAGCATGTTCTTGATAAAGCGTTCGTGTCCGGGAACGTCGACCACGCTGACCTGGCGGCCAGACGGCAGATCGAACCAGGCGAAACCGAGATCGATCGTCAGCTGTCGTTCCTTCTCCTCGGCAAGCCGGTCCGGATCGATGCCGGTCAGCGCCTGAACCAGCGTCGATTTCCCATGATCAACGTGGCCGGCTGTCCCGACGACGTAGGTCGCCGCCCGCTCTGAGATGACTGAATCCTGGCTGGAAATGATCGAGCTCCTGTCACAAGAGAATCGGAACGACGGGATGGTTGTGTATAGCGGGATTATACCGTGAGCGTGACCCTCTTCCCCGGTTCCTCTCCCGGCAACCGCCCTCATCCCCAATCCCCTCTCCCAATTCTGGGAGAAGGGGTTTGGAGCTTGTCTCAGTACCTGTTTTCGGTAGACCCGCCAGCCGTTCGACGTGGCTTCTGTAAGACTAGCCCGCGTGTTTTCATGGCTCGGAGGCGGGCGTCAGCCCATGAATACTCAGCGCAGGCTCTCCGTGTGGCCCAGTCCGTCGCGCAATTCGGCGGTCAGGAGCAGACGGAGCTGCCCGGTCTACCTGCGAATGCGACGTGTGAGACGGGCTGGTATGGGCCGTCTAGCTATCCCGCGTCTCCATCTCCTGCTTGACGCCGCTCATCAGCTGCTGATCGTCAAGCAAATCGAATACGGTCAGCGCCATCGCCTTGGAAATCTTGATGAACTGGTCATAGCCGTATTCGGAGCCGGAGCAATCGACGACTTCCTGGGAATGTCCCGGGATTGGCGTTTCGCTGATTGCGAACATGCCGGAGACCGAGGGCAGCATGTGGCTGATGTTGCCGAAGTCGGTGGAGTGATAGGCTCGGCCTTCGCGACCGCCATTGAGCTGCAAGCCGACTTCCTCCATGTTGGCGTTGTACCGCGTGCCCATTTCGTAGTTTGGCCGCATGTCGAAACAAACCGGATGCTCGGTGATCTTCACCTCTGTCATCGTCATCGCCGCCGAAGCTTCGGCAATCTGCTTGACTTTGGCGAGCACGTCTTCAACCTGCTCTCGGCTGGCTGCGCGCACGTAGTATTTGCCCGCCGCGTATCCGGGAACGACGTTCGCGGCATCGCCGCCATGCGTGATGATCCCGTGCAAACGGGTCTCCATGTGCACATGCTGGCGCAGCGAGTCGACTCCGGAGAAGAAATGAATCAGTCCGTTCAGCGCGTTGCGCCCGTTGTACGGATCCATCCCGGCATGCGCTGTCTGGCCGAAATACTCGAGGTCAAGATGCGCGACGGCCAGACAGGTCCCATCAGGGTATGCGATCGGCGCGCCGGTCTTGTCACCGCCGTGATGGATCATAATCGCTGCATCGACATCATCGAACACGCCTGCTTCCGCCAGGAAGACCTTCCCGGCGCCGCCCTCTTCCGCGGGTGTTCCGAGGATTTCAACAGTGCCGTTGAGCTCATCCATCACGCTGTTGAGCCCGATCGCCGCCGCCAGCCCGGAACCAGCGATCAGATTGTGACCGCACCCGTGCCCCAATCCCGGCAGCGCGTCGTATTCCGCCAGAACGGCGACCGTCGGCCCATCGCCTCGCCCGTGCCGGGCGGCCCGGAACGCGGTGTCGAGTCCGCCCAGCGGCTTCTCAACCTCAAAGCCCGGCTGTTCGTCAATCTTTCGGGCCAGGAGATCCGACGCCATATACTCCTGATACCCGATTTCCGGGTTCTGACGAATTGTTTCCGCCAGTTCAACAATCTCATCTCGGTGCGCATCGATCGCGTCGATAATCCGTTGCCGAAGTTCCTCACGTAACGCCATAAGGCGGGATCCCTTCTCGATTTGCCGGATACATCCGGAATGTCCTGAACGCGCAATCGTCCTACATATGATGGCACAGGATCTGCATCAGGTGGGGCGTTGACGAGGAATGATCCCGAACCACACGGATCGACGTCAACGAGGCAGTCGAGATGATGCAAGCTCGGTTCCAGACGATTGATCTTTGTTCAGACAAACGTCGGTTGACCACTAGAATCCATTTCTCTCCTCCTCAACACGCCCGCGGTCGGGAATCCCGACCGCGGGTTTGTGCAGAGCTCCTTGAAATGAACCCGCCTGAA